>JAURGV010000116.1 GCA_030833605.1 Rhodothermales bacterium | reverse complement strand
TGCCGGGCGGCGTGAGTGTCGGGGTAGCTGTTTTAGGAGAACGCCACCAAACGGCCGACGAACTCAGAGCAGACGCCACCGCGGCGCTTCAGGAAGCGTTTTCTTCCGGTGAGTGCATTATTGTTGAATAGGTTGATCCTATGGTGTTTGTAACAATCGTATTGGATGGAGTCGGGATTGGAGAGCAACCCGACGCATCGGATTATGGCGATCAAGGAAGCGACACCCTGGGCCATGTTTTAGCCAGCGAAAAACCACATCTTCCCAACCTCGAAAAATTTGGATTGGGGTGTATCAAAACGCTACCCGGTATAGCCCACGTTGACCAGCCCCAAGCCTCTTTCGGAAAAATGACCGAACAATCGGCGGGGAAAGACTCCACTACCGGCCACTGGGAAATTGCTGGAATCACACTAGATCAACCCTTCCCTACCTACCCGAAAGGCTTCCCGAAGGACCTCATTAATCGGTTTTGTGAAGCTATTTCTGTATCTGGGGTGCTTGGTAACCGGCCTGAATCAGGCACGGTGATCTTGGATGAATGTGGTGCTGAGCATATGGCTACCGGTCTCCCCATCGTTTACACATCCGCGGATAGCGTTTTTCAGGTAGCGGCTCATGTTGGCGTGGTGCCGCTTACGCAGCTGTACGACTGGTGTGAACGCGCCCGACAAGAGATATGCGTGGGTCAGCACGCCGTTGGCAGGGTCATTGCGCGTCCCTTTGAGGGCGTTCCAGGGGCATTCAAGAGGCTGTCCACCAAAAGGAAGGATTTTTCCAGACTTCCTCATGTCAAACCGGTGCATCAGGTGCTGCAAGAAAGTGGCGTAAGAACCATTTCCGTTGGAAAAGTTGCCGACTTGTTCGGTGGAGTGGGGTTTTCGCGGACTGAAAAGACAGGACCAAATGCCACGGGCATCGCCACGACCATCTATGAGATCAAAAAAGCTTCCGCTTCAACATCCAACACGTTTATTTGGACCAATTTGATCGACTTTGATCAGGAATTCGGCCACCGGAATAATCCGGAAGGGTTTGCAGGTTCATTGATGGAGTTCGATCGTGCACTTCCGGCCATTTTAGAGGCGCTCCCCACCAACGGCCGATTGGTGATCACCGCAGATCACGGAAACGATCCAACCACACCTGGCTCCGACCACAGCCGGGAATATGTACCGCTTTTGTATTATGATGGCGGTCAAGCAAGAGACTTAGGAACGCGTCGTACATTTGCTGACCATGCAGCCACCGTTGCATCGTTTTTTAACGTACCTTTCGCGTGTAGTGGGCAATCCTTCGACGCTGAGTAAGCATATGATTCTAGGAAAAGTTATAGGAACTGTTTGGGCAACTCGTAAAGACGATCAATTACGTGGGCTAAAATTGCAAATGGTCCGCGAATTAGATTCTGACGGATCTGAAAAAAGCAAAGTCATAGTTGCTGTTGATAGCGTGGGAGCAGGGGTCGGAGAGCACGTTTTATTCGTCCAAGGTTCTAGCGCTCGTCAAACCGAGGTGACCAAAAACAAGCCCATTGATGCCGTTATTATCGCCATAGTCGATAAAATGGACATCGAATCGTCGGGCCAATGAACATAGGATTGGTCATAGGAAATGTTTGGGCAACCCGAAAAACGGAATCCTTGGTGGGCAAACGCATGTTGTTCATCCAACCCATGTCGTTTTCCGGCAAATCTGTTGGGGGTAAAATCATCGCGCTCGACACCGTGGACTCTGGAGTGGGCGATACCGTGATTTACGTTACTTCCACCGAGGCCACCATCCCTTTTAAACCCCAATTGATACCGACGGATGCTACCATCGTTGGAATAGTGGATCGAGTGGATCACAAAGATGGTTCCTGGAAGCCAGCGGCTCACTAAACCGCTATCCTACCGTTTTTCCGAGTAAGGGTACGAATCGGAAAGCATCTAATTCGATCGATTCAAATTGGTCATTCTCAACACGCATTACCAATCGCATGGTTTGCTCGTGGCGCGGCCCAACCGGAATAATCATGCGGCCGCCACTTTTTGTCCCTTCAGGCTTTTTGAGCTGATTTAACAACGTTTCGGGTAGGTCCAGCGCACCAGCTGTTACAATAATGCCGTCGAATGGAGCAAAGGCCGCCCAGCCCTCCATGCCATCCCCAAAACGTGTTTTGACGTGGTAACCGAGGCTTTTAAGCAATGGCGAAGTGCGGTCAAAAAGACCTTTCATTCGTTCAACGGTGAACACTTTAGCGCCCATTTCGCTCAGAACAGCGGCTTGATAGCCACTTCCAGTTCCTATTTCCAGTATGCGCTCACCGCGCTCCGGTGCCAACGTTTGGCTCTGAAAGGCGACGGTATAGGGTTGGGAAATCGTTTGTTTTAGGCCTATCGGAAGCGCTTCATCGTTGTACGCTCGACCTAAAAAGGCCTGTTCAACAAATCGATGCCGCGGCACCTGACCAATCGCAGCCAAAACGCGCTCATCCGAAATTCCTTTTTCCCGGAGCTCATCCACCAACCTGCTACGCCGCTTCTCAAACTTCCAATCTTCATTCATAACAGACTCAAAACGGTGTTGTTAGGCTCCTGATGGAGGTATGTCGCTAGCTTCGGCCGAAAGGCTTGGGGCCAACGCTTCCATAATGTACTCGTCTAATAAGCTAATGCTTATTCCTGTTTTTAATTCACCGTTACTGGCGATGCTCACTTTGCCCGTTTCTTCCGAAACCACGATCACAAACGCATCGGTCAATTCGGATAAACCCACTGCGGCCCGGTGACGCAGTCCGAGCTTGCTACTTAGCTTCATATTGGTTGAAACCGGTATAATGCATCGAGCGGCCTCGATCCGTGCGTCCCTAACAATCACAGCGCCGTCATGCAAGGGGTTTTTAGAGTAAAAGATAGAAAGCAGCAGGTCTTTGCTGATTTGGGCATGCAATTGGGCACCTGTCTCAATGTAGCTCCTCAGTCCCGTCGAGCGCTCAAACGCAATCAAAGCGCCTACATTTTTGCGGCTCATATCACCGACTGCCGCGACAATTTCTTCAATACGTTCCTGCTGTGCAGAGGACCGCATGAAGCGTCGAACCAATGGGTTTAAGCCTAAAAGGAGCAAGAGTCGTCTGATTTCGGGCTGAAATAGAATGATTACAGCCAAGGCAAATACTTCGGATATAGAACCGAATAAGGCCTTCAAAATGGTCATGTCGGCTGCCGTAACAAGCAACTGGACAATGTAGAGTGCAATAATTCCCGCGAAAATCTGGACCGCGATGGTCCCACGCATGAGTTGATACAGTTTGTACAGGACGTACGCGACCAATCCGATCTCAACGAGATCAACAACTCGAATTGGTATGACCCATTCAAATAATGTCACGAATCCGTTTTGGGTTCAGCGTGGGAAGGTGGTATCGCATGATACGACAAAGGACTTTCCGACAAACTAGCTGTCGTGTGAAAGCTTAACAGGAAATCGGAAGTTTCTCGGACGTCGTGCGTTCGAACGATGCTGGCACCATTTAAAATTCCAACCGCGGTAACTCCCAAGCTTCCCGATAAACGGCTATTTGGATCGGGAATTACCCCTCCGCGAGCCATTAATTGACCTATTGTGCTTTTCCTTGATACACCAATTAAGACAGGCCAACCTAGTGCAGTCAATAGATTTAGGGAAGAGATCAATTGCAAATTGCCCTGCGTTGTTTTTCCGAAACCAAATCCTGGATCCAAAACGAGTTGCGTACACCCTAGCTTCAGGGCCAATGTTGATGCGAGAGTTAGCTCAGAGACCACTTTGGAAACGGGATTGGCAGCCTCTACTTGGTGGGGCATGGCGCCCGGCAAGCCTTCTGAATGCATCAGAAAAAGTGGCGCTTTTGCGGCGGCACAAACGGACGCAATGTCAGGGTCGAAACGCAATGCCGTAATGTCGTTAATGCTATGGGCCCCAATACCTAGCGCTTGTTGTGCCACATCGCTTCGAAAGGTATCAACCGAAATCCAGCAATCGGGCATTTCTATTGCTATACGTTCAATTACAGGAAGAATGCGATCCATTTCTTCTTGTGCGCTAACCAATGGCGCTCCCTCTCCATAAGCAGCTCCGCGCGGACGGGAGGATGCCCCGCCGACATCAATTAGTTTGGCCCCTTCTTCAACCATTTGCTCCGCTCGATGCACGGCCGAATCGGTATTGGCATACTTTCCGCCATCTGAAAACGAATCAGGCGTGACATTCAAGATTCCCATCACATGGGCCGCCCCAGGAATAGGGTGCCTGCAATCAATGGATAGCCCTTTGCTATTCAATACCAAATGATTTGTAGAACCGTGGACCTTCATCAACCAACCATGATTAAAAAAGCATTCTAGTAGATTAAGCGATTAGCGCTCGTGAAAGATAGCCATCAAAAACCGGATCCATGCGATGTGCGAAGCGTTTCTGATCCGTATTGCAGGAGCCGGATAGGCCTCGAGGAAGATAGATTAAAGGTTTTAATTCAAGTTAAAGGATTTGTCTGAATGGTTTCTGAGGAAGAGAATAGCAAATCGGCTCATTGGTCTTCATATCTGAGTCACCTCAAGGTGGTGGAGTCGTTTAAGCAGCATCCCATTGAAACACAACATAGGGTGCTTAGGGATATTTTGACCGCGGCCGCTTCAACAGAATGGGGTCGGCGGTATCATTTCGGGGAGATCGCGGCATCGAGCAATGTATCTGATGTCTATCGCGAGAGGATGCCGATTCATTCCTACGAGGCATTTCGTTCGGATATCGAGCGTATTCGCAAAGGGGAGGCCAATATTACGTGGCCCGGCGTTTTTAACCATTTTGCTGTTTCGTCCGGGACGGCTTCGGCAGGAAAGATTATTCCCCTTTCCGAGGAAATGCTCAACATAAATAAGCGATTTACGCTTACGGTCGCGCTATCGTATTACCAATCCAAGGCCGATGCTTCTTTTTTCTTCGGCAAGCTTCTTTCTATTCCCGGAAGAATTGAGCCCGATACGGTTCGGCCGAGCTCCATGATTGGCGAAGTCAGTGGGCTTCAATTTCTATTTGCACCTTGGGCGATCAAGAAGTTTTATCAAGCGGTACCAGAGCACATTCTGTTTCTGCCGAATTGGGAGAAGAAGCTAGACGCCATCGTACAGCACACGCTCAATTTGGATATTCGGGCCATCGCGATGGTCCCTTCGTGGGGTATCGTGCTCTTTAGAAAATTGATCGAGGCGTATAATCAGCAAAAAGGCACGCGTGTTCAGACTATTGCCGAAATATGGCCCAATTTAAGCGTGTTTTTTTCGGGCGGCGTTGCCCTTTCTTCCTATCGATCGCTGTTGGAGCAGCAAGTAGGAAAGCCGTTGGACTTTGTTGAGAATTACGGTGCATCCGAAGGGTACATATCGTTTCAAGACGATCCTGGAAAAGACGACATGATCGTGCACTTGGATTCGGGAGTGTACTTTGAATTTGAGCCCGTCGATGGATCAGGCCCGCGCATTTCCATTGCCGAGGTGGAGACGAATATTCGATACCGCATTTTTGTATCGACATGCAGTGGTCTTTGGGGGTACGAAGTGGGCGACGTGGTGAAATTTACTTCGGTTTCGCCCCATCGCATGGTTGTGGCTGGTAGAACCAGCGAGATGTTGGATAAATATGGCGAGGCGGTTTATGGGGACGAAGCGCGGGCTGCACTCCGACTCGCCTGTCAAAAAACCGGTGCAAAAATAGCCAATTTCCATATTTCGCCGCTTCCCGTCACTTCCGACACCTTACCAGGCCATGAGTGGCTGATTGAATTTGAAACCATGCCTAGCGACATGAATCAGTTTGGATCGACCATCGATAGCCATCTTCAAGAAATTAACCGGCACTACGTGATTCGTAGAGAGGCTGGCGCCTTTTTACCACCAAAAATTTCGGCGCTGGCGGAAGGCACCTTTTTTAGTTGGCTAAAGCAAACCAAAAAAACGGTGAGCGCGCAGACTAAAATCCCAAGAATGAGCGAAGAAAGGGAAATTGCAGATACCCTTTTGAGAATTTCGGGAAACAATACGTAACCAATGAATATAAAGGCTTTGAAGGCTGGGCATAGGGAACAACCACTAACATTTCCGCGTGCATAAAGGCCGTTCATTCGGGTGGTTTCACTTGTTTCCCGTTAACAAGCGAATCCCACAGAATTAAAAGCATACGCTTTTTGAATCACAGCTACCACGAACACAGATAGAGGAAGGGGAGTATGTACGTCCCACGCCAGCAACGCATGCTGGACCAATACCTGCAGGAAATTGGACAAATCCAATTGTTGACTCCGCAGGAAGAGGTCACACTCGCACAAGCCATTAAGCAAGGCGATCAAAATGCACTGCACCGTTTGACCAGAGCGAATCTTCGCTTCGTGGTTTCTGTAGCCAAAAAATATCAAGGACAGGGGCTTACCTTAGCCGACTTGATCAATGAAGGCAACTACGGTTTGATTAAAGCGGCACAACGTTTTGATGAAACTCGTGGGTTTAAGTTTATCTCCTACGCCGTTTGGTGGATTCGTCAGGCCATTTTGCAGGCATTGGCCGAGCAAAGCCGTGTGGTGAGACTTCCGCTGAACCGAATTGGTACGATTTCTAAAATTCGGAAAGCCAGCGCTCGTTTGGCCCAGACCCACGAACGTCAGCCTAACATTGAAGAACTGGCGCTTGAGCTTGAAGTGGACGTAGAAAAAGTTGGCGAAGCCATGCAGCACACTGGACGTCACTTGTCCATGGATGCTCCGTTTAACGAAGACGACGACAACAGTTTGTTGGACGTTCTTCCAGACGATGACGACGCGAAACCAGACGATGCGTTGATGGATGAATCGCTCAAAATTGATATTGAGCGCGCATTGAATTTGCTTCATCCTCGCGAAGCTGAAATCACACGGTTGTACTTCGGCATCGGACGTGAGCACCCATTAACCCTGGAAGAAATTGGCCAGCGGTTTGGACTTACGCGCGAAAGAGTTCGTCAGATTAAAGAAAAAGCCCTTCGCAAACTTCGTCAGAAGCACCGTAGAGAAGAGCTTCAAATGCACATCGGCTAAGATTTAGCCTTGTTCGCTTTCTTTTTATTTCGTTTTCGTTTATTCAACGTCAACACGACAATTGCGCCCGCGAGGGTTAAAAGCGAATAGCTCCACACTTTGGTGGAGAAGCTAGAGGCTTCAAGCGAAGCATTTCTGAGCTCGATTAGTACGTGTTGATCTTCAGAATGGATTTCTTCAGGATCATC
>JAURGV010000115.1 GCA_030833605.1 Rhodothermales bacterium | reverse complement strand
CCCATGTAGTAGGAAATCCCTACATGCGGACGAATGTATACCGATTCAGCTCCGCGGTCGACCTGCGCAGTAGCAACTTTCGGTGCTAATCCGGCTATGGCGATTGCCGCGAAAAGAAATAACAGTACGAGTTTCTTCATTTTAGTCCTCCTTGGGACGGTTCTTCGTGGTGTTAAACAGTACAAATTTGGCAGTTCGTTTTCCAGTCCCTGTCTTGTTTTATTTAGCTTACTTAGTCCGGTGTCCAATTTGGACGTAAGGACGTAAATTTTCTCCCATATAGATTTGCCTTGGACGATAAATCCGGGTAGCAGGGTCGTTTTTCATTTCAACCCATTGAGCGATCCACCCAGGAAGGCGCCCCAAAGCAAACATTACGGTAAACATGTTGGTTGGAATACCCATAGCGCGGTACAGAATTCCAGAGTAGAAGTCTACGTTTGGATACAGACCTCGATCTACGAAGTATTCGTCTTCCAGAGCAATACGCTCCAACTGCTTAGCTAGATCCAATAGCGGATCGTTGATGCCTAACTGGCCCAACACTTCGTCAGCAATTTTCTTAATTACCCGAGCCCGTGGGTCAAAGTTTTTGTAAACGCGGTGCCCAAATCCCATAAGGCGGAATGGGTCGTTTTTATCTTTTGCTTTGTTGACATACTTCGAAAAATCGCCGCCATCGGCACGAATCATTTCGAGCATTTCAATCACGGCGGTGTTTGCTCCACCATGTAGTGGGCCTGACAAAGCCGAAATTCCAGCGGAAATAGAAGTAAACAGGTCAGCACCTGAGCTTCCTACCATGCGAACCGTTGACGTAGAACAGTTTTGTTCGTGATCGGCATGTAAAATCAGCAACATGTCGAGCGTTTTGACCAGCAGGTCGTTGGGCTCGTAAGGTTCTGAAGGCACAGCGAACATCATATGTAAAAAGTCGGCAGCATATCCCAAATCATTGCGAGGATATACGTAAGGCTGACCAATCGACTTTTTGTACGAAAAGGCTGCAATCGTTTTTAGCTTTGCAAGCAGGCGCGTGATGTTGACATCAAAATCTTCGCCTTTTTCAGAGCCTGGGTAAAAGGCACTGAGGGAGGAGACGATGGTCGACAAAACACTCATCGGTGGAGCGTTTTGCGGATATCCTTCAAAAAACTTTTTCATGTCTTCGTGCAGAAGACTATGATGCGTCAAATCCTGATTGAACTTGTCGAACAGGGGCCTGGTTGGGAGCTGACCATTAATGAGCAAATAGGCTACATCCACAAACGTAGAATGAGTAGCCAAGTCTTCAATGGAAAACCCGCGATACCGTAAGATGCCCGCTTCACCATCGATGTAGGTGATGGTGCTTTCGCAAGAACCCGTATTCGCGAATCCCGGGTCCAATGTTATTGCGCCGGTTGATCCACGTAGTTTCAGAATGTCGAAACCGACTTCTTTTTCTGTTCCAACCAATACCGGAAATTCGACGGCTTGGTCATTAATATTGAGGCGAGCAGGATCCATAACATTCACGCGTAAAAAACAACAATTATCTAAGGTGTTTATACGTCACAGCAGTCTTTTTTGAGCCATAGAAATTCAATCTGCAACGAAAATTCGCTATTCAGCAAAGTTGAACGCCTGTCCCTGAACAACTACTTTCAACCGGACGAGACGCCCCATATACCTTATACACCGAATATGTTGCTCAAACTCAACGGTTTGATTGCGAATAATTTGTTTAGTGAGCCATCGGCCGAGGACTTGTTTAATCCGTATTCCACGTCGAATAGCGCGTTGGATGTGCCCAATGCTCATCTAATTCGCCGGGCCAACCTGACTTCGTACATCTGTGATCGAAGAGAACCCCCAAGCGTTTTGATTCTTATGGAGGCGCCAGGTCCTTGGGGATGCCGGTTTACGGGTGTTCCAATAACAAGTGAGCAACAACTTTTGGACCCTTCATTCCCCTTGAAGGGGTCGCAAACCAGCTTGGGTGCTGAGCCTCATAAAGAGTACAGCGCTTCCATTTATTGGAAGACACTTTTGCCCTTTTATCGGCACATTTTTACGTGGAATACGGTTCCTTTTCATCCGTATAAAATGGGAGCACCTCTGTCGATTCGAACACCGAGAACGAGCGAAATTGATCGATTTGTCGGCTTATTGGGGCAGATTGTGGATGTTTTGTCGCCACAGTCTGTGATTGCAGTGGGGCGTAAAGCAGAAAGTGCATTGAAGAAGGTGGGCTGCGAGGCCGTTTATGTCCGGCATCCTTCCCAAGGAGGTGCTACCTTGTTTGCTCAAGGGATTACGAAAGAAATGAAACGGCTGGGTTTGGGCGCATGAGTAGTGACTTATTTGATGCGAAGGCTGAAAAATTGCGTTTTTCGCGTGCGCCACTGGCGGATCGGATGCGTCCGCGCACGATAGAGGAATATGTCGGCCAAAAGCACATTTTAGGTCCGGGAAGGTTGCTTAGGCGCTCGATTGAAGCGGATCGAATCACATCATTGATATTGTATGGCCCGCCAGGAACGGGTAAAACGACGCTAGCGCGCATTATTGCTGGGTCGACACGATCCCATTTTGTGACCATGAACGCGGTCCTGGCGGGCGTCAAGGATATTCGTTTGGCCATTCAGGATGCCGAAGATCACTTAAAGCACCACCATCAGCGAACCATTTTGTTTATTGATGAAGTGCACCGGTTTAATAAATCGCAGCAGGACGCCCTGCTTCCCCACGTAGAGAACGGGACCGTTACGTTGATTGGGGCAACCACCGAAAATCCCTACTTCGAAGTGATCAAGGCGCTGGTGTCGCGCTCTCGAGTTTTTGAATTGAAATCGCTTACCGAGGAAGATTTGGAAGGGGTGGTACGGGCCGCGCTTTCCGACGCGGAACGCGGATACGGAAAGCGCGGCGTGACCATTGAACCCGACGCACTCGCTCACCTTGTTTCTACGTGCAATGGAGATGCCCGCTCGCTGCTCAACGCGTTGGAACTTGCCGTTGAAACCACGGACGACCTCATAATCACCAGAGAAGTTGCTGAAGAGTCCATTCAAAAACGGGCTATTTTGTACGACAAAGAAGGCGACGCCCATTTCGACACGATCTCGGCATTCATCAAAAGCCTTCGCGGGTCGGACCCCGACGCCTCGATGTATTGGATGGGGCGCATGTTGTACGCTGGTGAGGACCCGAAATTTATTATTCGGCGGATGCTCATTTTTGCAGCAGAAGATATCGGGTTGGCGGACCCAAGGGCTGTCCAAGTGGCCGTTTCATGCGCTCAAGCGTTTGAATACGTAGGACTTCCTGAAGGGCGGTATCACTTAGCAGAATGCTGCTTGTATTTAGCTACAGCGCCCAAGAGCAACACGACGGGGTCGTTTTTTGAAGCCCTTAAATTTGTCGAAAACGAGCAGACAGGAGACGTACCCAATCATTTGAAGGATGGTAGTCGAGACGCAAAAGGGTTGGGCCACGGTGAGGGGTATCTGTATCCCCATTCATTTCGGAATAACTACGTACCGCAACAATATTTGCCAGAGGATATGTTGGGCACCTATTTCTACCATCCTAGTGATGTCGGATACGAGAGAACCATTCAGGAACGCCTCAACTATTTACGCTCGCGTGACGATGAAAAGGATATCGTTAGAAGGGTAAACCGTTACAAAGACGCACCGGGCGACTCACCTTCGGAAAAGTCGTCCGAGTCGGAATAGCGTTGCTTGTACTGTTTGTGTTACTTTAGGGCCGTGCAAGAGGGGTCTACTCGCATCAGACCCATTTAGAAACCGATTTAAACCGCATAGAAGCCTTTGGAACTGTTACTTCGCTTTGCTGATCGTTGGGATCGCTTTATCGATCGATTTGGCAAATGGCTGTATTGGTTATCGCTAGCCATGGTTTTGGTCGGTGGATTCAACACCGTAGTTCGGTATTTGGACAAGTTTACGGGGATGGGAATAAGCTCCAATATGTATTTGGAGCTTCAGTGGTATCTCTTTTCCATTCTGTTTTTGTTCGGTGCTTCCTATGCGCTAAAGCACGACGAACACGTTCGAGTCGACATCCTGTATTCCAAGCTTAGTTTAAAAGGGAAGGCCTGGGTTAACTTGTTGGGTACCATTGTATTACTGGTTCCGTTCTGCGCCCTAATGCTATGGGTGGCGTGGCCCGCCGTTGTCAATTCATGGGCTGTTATGGAAGTGTCACCGGATCCCGGAGGCCTTCCTCGCTACCCCATTAAAACGGTCGTCCCCATCGCCTTCATTCTGATTTTGGGGCAAGGTGTATCCATGATAGTGCGAAATCTGGCCATCGTACTGGGAAAGGAAGACGTTGCTACCGAACCTAACCCCAACGAGGAGCTGTAATGGAAGCAGAATGGCTTGCTCCTCTCATGTTTGTCGGGGCGTTGATATTAATTTTTACTGGCTTTCCCGTAGCCTTTGCTTTGGGCGGTACGGCGTTCATATTCGCTTTCTTGGGCGTTGAACTGGGCATGTTCGATTGGCCCCTTCTCATGGCTCTCCCTGATCGCACATTTGGCATCATGTCCAATTTTGTGTTGTTGGCGGTGCCCTTTTTCATATTTATGGGGACCATGCTGGAGAAGTCCCGACTTGCCGAAGACCTTTTAACCACGATTGGCCAAGTTTTTGGACCCATGCGAGGAGGATTGGCGCTGGCGGTGGTGTTTGTAGGAGGCCTTTTAGCCGCGGCAACAGGCGTGGTGGGCGCGAGCGTGGTTGCCATGGGACTGATCTCGCTGCCGGTGATGTTGCGCTACGGGTACTCCCACCAATTGTCGGCAGGCGTAATCACTGCTTCCGGAACACTAGGCCAAATTATACCGCCTTCGGTAGTCTTGATTGTTTTGGCGGATCAAATGGGAATTTCGGTAGGGGACCTGTTCATGGGTTCATTGCTTCCCGGAATCATGTTGGCTGGGATGTACGCGGTCTATTGCGTGGGGATTGCCATTTTCAAGCCTTCCTCGGCACCTGCTCTTCCCAAAGAAGCGCGTAATGTCCACGGAGCTGATCTGGTGAAACGGGTGTTGTTGGTTTTGCTTCCACCATTGGTGCTCATTTTGCTCGTTTTGGGCAGCATATTTTCAGGGGTTGCAACGCCCACCGAAGCCGGGGCATTGGGAGCCCTTGGCGCCATGGGACTTGCTGCGGCTAATAAACGGCTGTCGTGGAAGGCATTGCGGGAGACCATGGATAGTACAACCCGGCTTACTTCCATGGTCTTGTTTTTGCTAATCGGTTCTACGGCGTTCGCGCTGGTATTTCGTGGCCTGAATGGAGACCTCTGGATTGAGCACTTATTGACCAACTTACCCGGTGGCGTAATTGGGTTACTGGTGGTCGCCAACCTTACGGTGTTCTTGCTCGGATTCTTTATCGACTTTTTTGAGATCGCATTTATTGTGATACCCTTGCTCGTGCCGGCCGCCGCATTGCTTGGTATCGATCTGGTTTGGTTTGGCGTGATGTTGGGGATGAACCTTCAAATGTCGTTCCTTACCCCACCATTTGGGTTCGCGTTGTTTTATTTGCGCGGTGTAGCACCGCCAGAAATCACAACGGGAGAGATTTATCGAGGGGTAATTCCGTTTATCGCGATTCAAGCGATTGCCCTAATGGTCGTGATTTTGTGGCCAGAAGTGGTGACCTGGGCGTTTAGTTAGCGGGCTTTAGCCTGTTGTTTTCGCTAGTGAATTGTGCGAGCAGAATTCAAATCGCTCTCCCAACACGCTAAAGCCCCTCTCGGCACATCACATGTTCGATTAGCACCCCGACTCTCATACTTCAATCGTTCGCCAAACACCTACGCTAATGTTCTAGAACCGCACCGAGAAGGAGTTTGCGCGTAGCGGTTGAGCGATGTGAATCACCCTATGAATGATTCTGGGTGCTCAGCGAACGATTTGAATTGAGCGTAGCGAAATTCACTAGTGAGATGAGTGCCCAGAATCAAACACCTATCGAACAATCATCAATGGACGCGTAGTCTGCGAGTAGCCCGAATTGATTTGTACGAAATAGGCCCCGGGGACGAGGTGTTGGACAGGAACAGGAAGGGTGTGGTCGCCGGCAACGACTTGGTGTGTTTTAGTGCTTAGGAGTCGGCCTAGGGCGTCGTACACCCGGATATCAACGGCTGAATATTTGGAAGCTGAAATGGTGACCTGGGACGTTCCGCTCGAAGGATTTGGGTACATATCCCGCACCATAAAGGCGACGGGGAGGTCCGTTTCGTCCGTATCCAGCGCGGTGGAAGAGCCAAACGAGGCATAGACCGGCAAGTGATCGGAGGTTTGGGCCGTAAATCCGAATAAGCTCCGAAGCCCCTTCATGGTACTCACCGAGCCTGACAAATAGGAGCCAGACAATTCCGATGAAATGACGATATGGTCTAGATTTGACCCAGGAGACCCTCCAATCCAGGTATACTCGTTTTTGTTTTCCAACTCTAAAGTCAGAGCTTGGTAGTTCGCTGCGTCTTGCAAAAAATTGGCGTAAGGGGACACTTGATTAGCGTAGGTGGAGGCCGTCAAACCATCGTTGAAGTCGCCCAAGAAGATGACGCTTGCCGTCCCAAGCGATGAGAAATCAATATGGTTTTTAACCCGCTCAGAGGCATTTACGCGTTTTTGATAGGATTCTGCGTCTCCAAAGGCCTTCATGTGAACATTTATGAGCGTTACCCGGAGGGTTGTGTCGGCAAGGGTTACATCGAATTCTGCTTTTAGAGGCGGCCGTCCTGCAAAATCATCAGAAAAGGAGGTTAAAATGTGGGTTGAACTGCGCTTGGAGACAAATTTGGTATTCCAAATGTACCCCACGCGTTGAGACCCCGATTGAGTAGCAAGCTCACCTTGCCATCCTGGTGCGAGTGCGGCCAGCAGTTCGTCAAACCGAGTGGTGCTCGATATTTCCTGAACCGCCCACAATTCGATTTCTGAGCCTTCCAGAATGTCTTTGACGTTTTGGACCTGAAGGTTATCGTTATTCGGTCCATTGTTCGCCGCTCCAAACCATTCAATATTCCAGGTGGCTACATCAAACAGGGCATCACTCCCAACTCGACTGATTTGGGCCGAAGCATGGTGCGCGCTGTGAAAAGGAATGGCCACGAAAAGGAAGCACATTGTTAGGGCTACCTTTAGGGAGGGAATCGGCAATAACTGCTTCATTTTACTCAAAATCTGTGTTCAACCGGAATCGAGAAATGCGGTTATTTCCGGTATCTGCCACGTACACAATTTGTCTGAAGTAGGCGACTCCTTGAGGACGATTAAATTGTTT
>JAURGV010000114.1 GCA_030833605.1 Rhodothermales bacterium | reverse complement strand
GAGGCATAAAAACCTCCCTCTTCGAGTAGAGACGCATGATTACCCTGCTCGATCACTTTACCGTCATCCAATACGATAATCAAATCAGCATCTTGAACGGCTGAAATACGATGGCTGACAATTCCGATGGTCCGTTTGCCAAAATGCGACTTTAAATGACCTAAAATGGTGCGTTCCGTCTCTACGTCAACCGCCGAAAGCGCATCGTCTAAAATCAATATTTTGGGCTCCCTGATCAGGGCGCGAGCGATGGATGTGCGCTGTTTTTGTCCACCTGACAACGTGATCCCCCGCTCCCCAACAAACGTTTCAAACCCCTTTTCAAACGATTCAATGTTGGCAAGAATGTCTGCCTCGAGAGCAGCTTGTTCAATCTTCTCTACCGGAGCTCCCAGTTGACCAAAGGAAATGTTCTCTGCCAGAGTTTCTGAAAACAGAAATACGTCTTGCGGCACATACCCGATGGCCCGGCGCAATTCGCCTACCGGAATGTCCTTAATGTTGATTCCATCGATCAACAAGCGTCCAGATTCGACATCCAGCAGGCGAGGGATGAGTTCAACTAGCGTTGTTTTACCGGCACCGGTACGACCGACAATGGCGAATGTAGTGCCCGCAGGTACGGTAAAAGAGACGTTTTCCAGAGCCGGCTTGTCGTTGTTTTCATGCGTAAACCGAACAGCATCGAAGGTAATTTCGCCTTTGATTGGACTGGCCAGTTCTTTATCCGTTGTAAGAATGGACGGAGTAGCATCGAAAATATCATTTAACCGTGTCATCGATGCTGCCGCCCGCTGCACCATGGTAATAACGAATCCCATCGACGCCACCGGCCAGGTCATCATGGATACATATATGATGTACTCGGCGATATTTCCAATTGAAATCTCTCCAGCGATAGCCAAACTCCCCCCTATCCAGACCACGATAATGGTAGACATACCGACCAGGGTTAGGAAAACGGGTCTCCAAGCGGCTTCAATCCACGCTAAATCCAAACTTTTAACCCGATACTCAGCGCTTTCGGCGTCAAAAGCCTCCGCTTCTGCATCTTCTCTGACATAGGCTTTTAACACCCGAATACCAGAAACGGCTTCTTGCACTTTGGAGGTTAACACGGAATACTGTTTCTGCAGAATATCACTGCGCGAGTGCACCATGTCGGCTACGATAAAAACCGAAAATGCCAAAAGAGGCATAGGAATGAGTGTATACCACGTTAGTTTGGGCGAAATAACAAACATAACGGTCACAGCAACCGCAATGGTGACCACGGCGCGCGTTGTATACATGATCGCAGGGCCTATATATCGCCGAACTTGCTCAATATCGCTCGTGCTTCGGGTAATAATGTCCCCGGTGGGATATTGCATATAGAAGTCTTGAGAAAGCAACTGCAGCTTTTCGTACAATTGATTCCGTAAGTCGTATTCAATGTGACGAGATGCCACTACGACCGTTTGCCTCATCAAAAAGGAAAATATCCCACTTCCAATACTCAGAAGAATGATCATTGCGCCAAAGGAGGCCAACGACATAAAAAACTCGCCGTAAAGCCCATTTTCAACCGGTGTGCCTTGGAAAGCTTTATACGCCGTTACAAAACGAGGAATGCTATCAACCGCCTGGCGCACCACCATTGGTACAATAATGGCGAAGGCCGAAGAGGCCACCGCACATAACAAACCCGGGATAAAAAGGTGTTTGTATTTCCAATAATAAAAATTTAGACGTGCGAGAGACCGCATCCAGCCAACATCGAGCGAAAATGAAATAGAAAACGAAGAAACGCGTCTGCATCAAGTCTGATCCATTGTGCGTATCAACGAGGATAACTAGCTTTTAAAAAGCAGACGTTCCTTTTCTGCTAGGAACATCCCACTTTAGGTGCACTAGTCATAATAAGAACATGTCCGATCCCAACACAGCCCTCCAGTCTTCTTTAGAGAGAGAAAATCAGCAGCTACGTAGAGCCGTTGAAGAACTTTCTGTACTCAATGAACTGTCAATAGCCATCAGTTCATCCCATGGTACGGAAGAAGTTATTCAAACCATTATACGGCGGTCAACCAAAGCCATCTCTGCCGAACAAGGCGTGATTACGCTTGTGGGCGATGACGTTTCCGATCCAACCAAGACGCTAGTTCGGACCATGGCAAGCTCTGGAGATCGCGAAGCCTACTCACCCGACCAGAATTTATTGGGCTGGATGTATATCAACCGAAAACCATTGGTTGTGAACGATCCCCAAAACGATTCACGGTTTCAGGGTGTCAATTGGAATAATTCAGTACGCTCGCTCGTTAGCGTTCCCCTTCAGGTTAATTCAAAGTTAGTTGGCGTCCTTACGCTGTATAACAAAAAGCGGGGAGGCGAATTCTCCATCGAAGATCAGCGACTTCTTTCCATTTTAGCTGGTCAATCCGCACAGGTCATTGAAACCGCTAGGTTGTACGAGGAAGAAAAGAAATTGGCCACGGTTCAACAGGAATTGAATCTTGCCTATGAAATCCAAACCAACCTACTCCCTTCAAAGGCTCCTGAAATTAACGGTTTTGATATCGCCGGCATGTCCGTCCCCGCTCAGAGCGTTGGAGGAGACTATTTCGATTACATCAAAATTGATGACTACCATTGGGGCATGGCTCTTGGAGATGTCTCCGGAAAAGGAATGGGCGCTTCCTTATTGATGGCTAATTGTCAAGCCACGTTAAGAGGCCAAGCGCAATTTGGATTGTCGGTACATGAAACGGTCGAACGTTCGAACCACCTTCTTTCGGACAATATTAGGCGCGGATCGTTCGTGACGCTGTTTTACGGAGTCCTTGATGCCATTTCCGGGCAGTTTAAGTTTTGCAACGCCGGGCACAATAAACCGTATGTGGTCCGAGCTGATGGAAGCCTTGAAATGTTGACCTTAGGAGGATTGGTGGTCGGCTTTATGGGGTCTCAGAAATACAAAGAAGATTCAATTATTTTGAACCAAGGTGACACCCTTTTTGTGTTTTCTGACGGTGTAACAGAGGCGATGAATCATAATCACGACCAATTTGAAGAAGAACGCCTCGAAACAATTTTAAAAAATATAGGCGACGTGTCCGCTCAGACGTATATTGACACCGTGCATGCCGCTGTGAAGAAGCATGCGGCGGGCGCACCGCAAAATGATGACATTACTATGTTAGTCCTTAAACGACTTAGTTAGACGAAAATCTGTCTAGGTCTTGATTATTGTTCGCCAATGGGGTAGTGTCAGTCTGCTTTAGGTGAACGCTATCCACTTTCTGAACCATTATGCCTTTTTCGACATCTGAACAATATCACGCCGCTGTAATCCAAATTACTGGAAAGTTTCTAGGTAGCATCGAGGGTGTTGCTTTCAAGGAGAAACTTGAAGAATTACGCGACAGCGGGAAAACGAAAGTCATTATTGACCTTTCCAAAGCTGATTTCATGGACTCATCCGGAATTGGAGCCCTCATTGGCGCTTTGACGACCATGAAAAAAGTTGACGGCGAAGTCAAATTGGCTGGGATGAAAGACCGCATCAAAAATCTGTTCCTGTTAACTCGTTTGTTAGGACCAGTTTTTGAAGACTACGATACGGTAGAAGAAGCTGCGGCTTCTATGTCCTAAAACTGATTTGGACTTGTTTTTTGGCTAAAACAGGTCCTTATCTACCGTGAGTCAAGAATTGCTAGGGGGCGCGACCGAAGGTCGCGCCCCCTTTTTTAATTTTCAATTGGACCTATTCAGCATTGAGAAAGCGCTCCAAATCCACTATTCTTTGCTCAGACTTCTAAAAACTGAGATATCTCCACATACATCATGATCGGACGCACGGTAGGCCAATATGAAATCCAAGAGCAATTAGGCTCCGGTGGCATGGGTGTGGTATACCGCGCCCTGGACACCAAATTGGGCCGTGTTGTGGCGTTGAAATTTCTGCCACCCCACCTCAGTGCTGAGAAGACTTCTAAACAGCGTTTTATGCAGGAAGCGAAGGCTGCTTCTGCTTTAGACCACGCGAACATTTGCACCATTCACGATATCGCTGAGGATGAAGACGGTCAGTTGTTCATCGTGATGAGCTACTATGACGGGCAAACCTTAAAATACCGTCTCGGTCAAAAGCGCCTTTCGACCGACGAGTCTGTGTCCATTGGGATGCAAATTGCTCGCTGATTAGCGCGTTCTCACGAAGCCGGCATCGTTCATCGGGACATAAAGCCTGCCAATATCATGGTTACCAGCCGAAATGAGGTTAAAATCCTCGATTTTGGAGTAGCCAAACTGAGTGAATCGTCCGATCTGACTAAAGCGGGATCCACGATGGGCACGGCTGCTTACATGAGCCCCGAGCAATCAAAAGGCGAAGATGTCGACATTCGCGCTGACGTTTGGTCGCTAGGCGTGGTGCTGTATGAAATGTTGGCTGGTCGAGCGCCGTTTGAAGCTGGATACGAAGCGGCCCTTACCTACGCCATCGTAAATGAAGACCCGCCAAGATTAGAAACCCTAAACCCCGACGTCTCTTTGGAATTGGCGGATTTGGTCCACAAATGCCTCTCCAAAAACCCAAACGATCGATTTGATCACGCGTCCACACTCGCCCTAGAACTAGAAAAGTTTACCTCCCCATCCGGAACCCGTTTTGTAGAAACGCAAGTTCAGGACAAAAAAGGAGATGCCACGCCATCAAATTCCAGCATTTTAGCCCGTTTTGGGCTAACGGCAGCAAGTGTTTTAGGCGTCACCTGGGCAGCAGTGGCATTTATTGGGCTTCCTAATTGGGTTTTGCCACTGGCTTTGATCCTGCTGATGATTGGCATTCCTTCGTTACTTGTAGCGGCCAATCAAGACCGACGCAGAAATGAAGGCCGGGATATCGGAGGGCCCTTTCAATGGCTCACCCTCAAAAAAGCGCAATGGGGCGGTGTTTATTCGATTTCAGGCCTGGTGTTGCTGACTGTGGCCTTCATGGCCATGCGAACGCTCGGCATTGGTCCTTTTGGCTCGCTTCAGGCATCTGGTGCGTTGCACGCAAATGCTAAAATCCTAGTTTCGGATTTTCAGAATGCTACAAACGAAGATGGATTAGCGGGGAGTGTCACCGAATTACTTCGGATAGCGTTGTCACAGTCCGACGCGATAACACTGATGGAATCCTCCGACGTGGTATCTGCATTACTGAGAATGGAGCGGGATCCAAATGCAACCATTGATCTTAACACGGGTATGGAAATCGCGCAACGTGAAGGGGCAGAAGGAGTTGTGTCTGGTAAAATAAGTCCCATTGGGACCGGATATGTGCTGACGGCCTCCATGTTTGCGGTGCACGACGGAGCCGAACTTGTAAAGCTGAGCGAAACGGCTCGTAGCGGCGACGATATTATCGACGCAGTCGATAGGCTTTCCAAAATGCTTCGTGAACGCATTGGGGAATCGATCAAGTCCATCCGTTCCAATGACGATCTTGACCGGGTTATGACGGCTTCTTTAGACGCCCTAAGGTTATATTCCCAGGGAGTTAAAGCCGAAGATGTTGGAAACGGACAAGAAGCCGAAAGCTTTCTTTTACAGGCGATTCAAGCCGATTCCACGTTTGCTATGGCCTATCGCAAACTGTCTGTGGTGCTTGGCAATGCTGGCCAGGGATTTGATCGACAATTAGCGGCAGGAAGAAAGGCGTTTGAACTCCGGGATCGACTTCCAGAACGAGAGCGACTGGTTACTACCGCTTATTACTATCAAGTGTTAGGCGACAATAAAAATGCCCTTATCGCAAACAAAGCGGTTCTGGATCGCTTTCCGAACGAAACAGCGGCACTCAATAATATTTCGATCTTTTTGCAGACTGCTAGCCGTTATGAAGAGGCGGTTGGCTATCTAGAACATGCCTTAGAATTGGGCAATAAGACCGTTTATTACATAAACCTGTTTAACAGCTACATCGGTTTGAATCGCTGGGACGACGCTGCTGCCCTGCTGGTCAAATTTGAAACCGACCATCCGAATCACCCCTATATTCCTGCCGCTAAATTTATTCTTCAAGTAGAACAAGGCAACATAGCAGGATCAGACGCACTTATTGGAAGTGCTAAACTATCAGCAGATCCTCGCTGGGAAAAATTTGATGCGTTTTTGGGCGTAGTGTATGCGGGTCTAACCGGAAAAGTCTCGACTATTCCATCCCTTTCCGAACGTGCATTAAAAGCCGATCTGCAACGAGGCGCTTTATCGCAGGCCTTGGAATTCGCTAGTGGAAGAGCAAATATCTTGATTGAGGTTCAAGATGAGCCTGAAACTGCTCAAGAATTACTAGAATCCGCTTTAAACGAAATCCCCCTTGATTCTCTTGCCAAAGAAGACAGACCTTATGCCCGATTGGCCTATACATTCGCGCTACTTGGAGATGTAACTGAGGCAGAACGTCTTTTGGCAGAATACCGATCCATGGTCGAAGCGGCCATCTGGAAGGGTGACTTTTGGTATTATCCCGCTGCAGCTGTAATCCAAGAGCAAAAAGGCAACCTCGAGGGCGCTTTAATAGAATTTGATAAAGTGGCAACCGAACTGGATTGCCCCGACTGTTTTTTCGGCATCAAAGGACGGTTCCTTGAAAAACTAGGTCGACTGGATGAATCCGAACAAGCCTATGAAATTGAACTACGCACCAATGTTGGTTTCTCCTCTCTAGGTGGACTTGCCTATCGACCAATAAATTGGTTGAATTTAGCAGAAGTGTACAGCCGAAATGGAAAAACAGACGACGCTATTGAAGCCTATTCGACCTTTATTGATATGTGGAGTGAAGCCGATGCATCGCTTCAGCCAAAAGTTCAGTACGCGAAGTCCAGGGTCGAGCGATTGCTCGACCAAAAAGCTCGAGAACCCCAACAATAATCCCTCGAATGGAGTTAGGAGGTCGAACCATGTTCATGCGATTTGTACACTTGGGAATTAAACCTGAAGCGGCAGTTGCGTTTGAACGGTTTTACGACCATCGCATTCGACCGACTTTACTTAGTGTGGATGGTTGTGAATTTGCCAATCTAATTCGGAGTACCGACGACGAACCTGAGTTCATATCGTTCACGCTTTGGCAAACGCAAGAACATGCCCAGCATTACGAATCTAGCGGTCAATATGCCGACCTGTTAAAAGAAAACGCGCCTTTCCAAGCTGTTTCTAGTGAGTGGAAGATCCAGTTAAACGAAGACAATTCACTCGAATACAAACCGGTTGCAACACAACCTGATGTGAAAGGTCTTCCCATTGTGGCTGGTTCTTCTGAAAAAGATGCCCCCGTCGCATTAACTG
>JAURGV010000113.1 GCA_030833605.1 Rhodothermales bacterium | reverse complement strand
ACGTGCTATTGGCCGTCGCAGTCGGACACGAATGTGGATTGACCCTCCGGCAAATGAGTCACGCGATAGAACGGCTAGAACCCGTTGACCATCGCCTTAAACTATTGGAACGCAATGGGTTACTAGTTTTAGACGATGCGTTCAATTCAAACCCCGTTGGCGCCGCCAACGCGGTGGAGGTGTTGGGTGGGTTTGCCAAGGGCCGTAAAATTGTCATCACACCTGGAATGATCGAATTGGGCGATCAAGAAGCTGAACTAAATCGCATCTTTGGGACCCAAATCGCCAAGCACGCCGATGATGTGATTTTAGTGGGTCCGAAACGTACCGAGCCCATTGCTCAAGGGTTACGAGAGGCGGGTTTCCCGTCGGATCGAGTACACGTGGTGCTCTCCCTGTTTGAAGGTCAAGAATGGATCGCAAAAAACACGGTACCTGGAGACGTGGTATTATATGAAAACGACCTTCCCGATCAATTTAATGAAGTGTAATGCGAACTCCGACTTCTGAATCGTTGTTTGAACCACCAGGCTTATTTGAAAAGGAGAAACCTGAGAAAACCGACACGCTGTACTTCGAAAAACAGCAATGGGCGAAGAAGATCGTTGTTGCCGGCGTAGATGAAGCCGGAAGAGGATGTTTAGCCGGACCGGTAGTAGCGGCTGCCGTCATAATGCCGGAAGGCTTGCGAATAGATGGTGTTACAGATAGTAAAAAGTTGTCCAAAGCCAACCGCGTCAAACTGAGAGAACATATACAAGAAGCGGCCCTTGCGTGGTCTGTTGGCCTTTGTTCACCCCGTGAAATTGACACACTGAATATCCTTTGGGCAGCCATGGAGGCGATGAAAAGAGCCATTGAAAGCCTTTCTGTGACGCCGACCATGGTGTTCATAGATGGAAACACCGCTATTCCGGGACTAAAAGTGCCCTCCAGAACACTTATTAAGGGCGACTTTAGGAGCCATTCTGTTGCTGCAGCCTCTATTTTAGCAAAAACGTATCGCGATGACTTGATGGAAACACTTCACGATCAATTTCCCGCGTATGGTTGGAATACGAACAAAGGCTATCCAACCGCTTTTCATTATAATGCCCTCCGGGAAAACGGAATCACTCCTCACCATCGCCAAAGCTTTACTCTCGACAAACCCCTCATTTCTTGAGCCCCCAAACGCCCTATATTTCGATACTAATTGTTTCCTGGAACGCCCTGGAAACGGTTAAAAAATGCCTGCCCAGTGTGGTTCAAACGGAATATGATTCCTTTGAAATCATTTTCGTAGACAATGCCTCGACCGATGGTTCGGTAGCGTGGGTTGAACAGCAGTTTCCCGACGTACGCATCGTAAAACACCCTGAAAACTGGGCTTTTTGCAAAGGAAATAATGAGGCCGTTCCTTTTGCACATGGCGAAGTATTGGTGTTCCTCAACAATGATGTGGAAGTCCCCCCCAATTGGTTGACGCCCATTGCTAACAAATTCAAAACGGATTCAACGGTTGGTGCGGCGCAGCCCAAAATTATGCAATTCAATCACCGAGATCGGTTTGAATATGCTGGTGCTGCTGGAGGATTTATTGACCGCGACGGTTTCCCATTTGCTCGCGGGCGCATTTTCGATACGTTGGAGAAAGATGAAGGCCAATACGACCTTCAAGAAGATATTTTTTGGGCTAGCGGCACTTGTTTAGCGGTTCGGGCCCCACTTTTTATCCAGCTGGGTGGATTTGAGACCATTTTCTTCATGCATATGGAAGAAATCGACCTCTGTTGGAGAATTAAGACTGCAGGATATCGCATCGTTTTAATTCCAAAATCAAAGGTGTTCCACATTGGCGGGGCGTCGCTGGCCGCTCAAAGTCCCCGAAAGCATTTTCTGAACTTCAGAAACAACCTGCTCATGTTGCGCCGCAATCTTCCTTCTCAGACTTGGAAGTCCGTGTACAGGAGGAGACTTTTTCTGGATTCCTTGGCCGCTCTTAAAATGCTTGCTACGTTGAATTTAGCCTCTGCTCGCGCCGTATTTCGCGCGCATCGGGAAGCCAAACATATGGCGGCAGCCGTCCAGCACATGAAACCAGCTCAAGTGCTGAATGAAATGGGGCAAAACGGGGACGCCATGAACCGAACCTACCTCCCGCTGCCCTTTTCCGGATCCATTGTTTGGCATTATTACATCCGCCGTAGGATGCATTTTACCGACCTACCGAAAGACAAGTTCAGCCACTAACACGTACTGTAGGGCTAAGCCGAAGGCTTGGGCTTTAGGATGGCAACCGAGATGGAGGCCAAAATAATAACCATAGCCACTATCCCAATCGTAGACGGTGATTCTCCAAACAGGAGAAAGGCTAAAAGCGAAGCACCGATGGGTTCGAATAAACTGGCCAATCCAATGGTAGCAGCTGGCAAAAAGCGGACGGCATAATTCAACGTACCGTGACCAAGAAGTTGGGGTATGATAGCCATCAGCAAGCATAATCCGTAGGTATTCCAACTATAACCCAGTAATGGGGTATCGCTCAACAACGCATAAACCAGTGTGGTTAGGGCCGTTACTACGTATAAGGGACCGACATAAGCCAGCCACGACCTGTTCTGACGCACCACACGTCCAATCAGCAAATAGACCGAAACCAGAAGAGCGGCGAACAGCGCCATGGAATTCCCTTTCAAGGGATTCAAAGCGGAAGCACCGACCGCACTGTGATCGGACATCCCTAAAAGTATCGTTCCTGCTGTGGCCACTATAATGGCGCCGATTTCCTTTCGCGTTGGCTTCTCCTTTAGCACCAAAAAACCAATGGTGGCTAGAAATATGGGGCTAAGCGAAACCAAAACGGACGCGCTGGCAACGGACGTGTAATAGAGTGAACTAATCCAAAAAATGAAATGGAGTCCTAGAAAAACCCCGGAAACAGCAATTAACACCACTTCGCGCATAGAAAACGACCGTATCTCTTTGCGGGCCTTGACCACAGAGAAAGGCAGAAGAAGTAGCGAAGCAAAGATGGTGCGCCACACGGCAAGCGCTTCGGCAGGAGCTTCTCCCGAAGCCCAGCGAATTAAAATGGCGCTTACAGAAATACTGAACAGTCCGACGAGCAACATCGGATAGACGTGCTTCGGGATTTGGCTCGTGGTGTTCACTACCGCAGGCGGTCCATGGAGCGGACCAAGGCGATATCCTTATCTATCTTAATGCGGGCCATCAAAAGCATCAAATACGCGAGAATGGGACTTATTAGTGAGGCCCAATTCTGAAACGAAGCGTAGCTCAGGGATCGCAGCGGTAGCGAGTCCGTCGCATATTGCGATCCAAATAAAATGAGCAGACCCAACACAACGATCAGTTGGCTCAAAATTACCAACGACCGCTGACGCTTGCGTTGAGAATACAAAAATATCGCCCCTAGACTGCCAATAGCCGCCAGTGTAAATACACCCATCGTAACGGGTACGAACCAAGAATACGCTGCTGCTGAAGCGCCTTTCCAAACCGAATCAAACGTGTATTCTAAACCTAGCAACACAACGGCTAGGGCTAAATAGACAGACTGAATGCGTTGAATCATCGTGAGTAAAACTTAAATGTGTGATGCAACTCGGGTTGCCAATTGACGAGCAAACTCGTCTGTGCCGGTCGTTCCACCCTGATCGCCCGTCATGTGAACGCCTTCTGTATAGATATCAACCAAACCATGATGCAGCGCATTGGCTGCTTTGGTTTCGCCCAAATGCCGAAGCATCATTTCGGCTGACCGTATTAACGCGGTAGGATTGGCTTTATTTTGTCCGGCGATATCCGGAGCACTACCATGTACCGCTTCGAACACGGCGTATTTGGCTCCAATATTGGCGCCTGCTACCACACCAAGACCGCCTACTAGTCCTGCAGCCAGATCGCTTAAAATGTCACCAAATAGGTTAGTCGTGACAATACAATTGTATTCCTGTGGACGAATTACCAACTGCATACACATGTTGTCGATAATGCGGTCGTTGAATTCAATTTCAGGATACTTAGGCGCAACTTCCTGGGCCAACTTCAAAAACATCCCAGAAGTAAGCTTCAAAATATTGGCTTTGTGAACTACGGTGACTTTCTTTTGACCGTGCGTATGCGCGTAGTCAAAGCAAAAATCAATAATTCGCTGCGAACCTGATTTAGAAATGCGTGCGATTGAATCAGCGATGTCGTGACGGTCATCGTACGATTCCAACCCAGAATACAGTCCTTCGGTGTTCTCTCTGAAAATGAGCAAATCTACATTTTCAAAAGGCGTTTTAATGCCTGGCAGGGATTTACAAGGGCGAACATTGGCGTAAAGGTCCAATTTCTGACGAAGCTGTACGTTTACCGACTTAAAGCCTTTGCCAACGGGCGTTGTAACCGGGCCTTTTAAGGCAATTCCGAGATCTTTGATGGATTGAACAACATGTTCAGGAAGCGGCACTCCGTATTTATCTACACCTGCAGCCCCTAAGTCCGCATGCCTCACCCAGTCGAATTTAATTCCTGTTGCAGCAAGTACTTGGACCGTTGCTTCTGTTACTTCAGGACCGATTCCATCTCCTGGAAGCAGTGCGACGCGATACGACATGTTTTATTAGGATGCGGTTAGATAATCTGGGCAACCTAAATTTACGAAGTGGACAAAAGAAAAGGGTCCTGCAAATGCAGGGCCCTTTCGATTTCGGTATTGATTCACGAATCAGATTCGAATCAAAGCCAAGAAACACACATGATTAAACCTAGAAACGGAAGCCTAAGACGGTATTTCACGTTTTGAGGAGTAGTTAATCCTCAACGCCCCGGCTTCACGCAACTCTTGTTGAACATCGAGAACGATACCCATTTCAGAGGTTTGATCCACTTTTAACGATACAATAAGCTTCGGCTGTTCTATCAACTTGCGATACATTATGGTTCGGACACTTCCCATGTCTTCCACCAATGCATCGTCAATTTGAACGCCAGTTTCACCTAAACGGTTACCGTCCAACTTTTTTGGGCCGATATAGATGTAGCTAACCAATCGTTTCTGATCAATTTTGGTCAACGCCTCTGCTTGTGGGAGTGTCGTCCTAACTTGGACGGTAGTCTCACGAAGCACGGTCGTAACCATGAAGAAGATCAAAAGCATAAAGATAATGTCCGGCAATGAAGCGGTAGGTATCTCCTGCTTTACGGAAGTCTTCTTTTTAAAGTGCGAACTCGCCATTTCGGGTTCTCAGTTTTTCGATTACAAAAATGCGCTATTGCTTGTCTGGCTCTGCTATCGAGATAGCCGCTTTGATTTTATCGCGAATCTGGTTTTCTGCTCCTTGTTCAGCTACCGCTGCAGAGTAGGTTGCATAATCCGGAAATCCCAAGCGTCGAGCTTCTGAATCCCACATATCAAAGTATGCCATCCAAACTTCGTCAAGAACACCTACATATGCATCGTAAGGGGTTTGACGGGCTGTTTTAATGGATACAAGCGCTTTACCAGGAGCTTCCGAATATCTCGGATCAACACCTTCGTTTAGCACATGCTTTTTAACTTCGTCACGAATGAGCCGGATTGCCGAGGGTTGATCTTCGACCAACACCTGACCGGTTTCGTTGACAAGAATCTTAAGCACGTTGCGCTCTTTGATCGGTGGCGGTTCAACATCATCTTCTAGTTTAGGAGGAAGAACCATCCCAATACCTGTATCTACGTCAATAGTCGTAGTCACAAGGAAGAAAATGAGAAGCAGGAACGCGATGTCTGCCATCGACGCGGTTGGGATTTCACCCCCTTCACGCTTTCTTTTTTTCAGTAGACCCATCTTGATTCCTCTTTGATTTTAAACTCGGTACTAGGCTCCAAACAGTCCTTTCAGACCAGAAAGAAGTAGTACGGCAGAGGTTAATGCAAAGGAAATTAAAACGGTCAATATTGCGGCATGCGCCCAATCTCCCATAGCGAGACCCAGTACTCCAAAAAGAGCAATAGGCATCATGGTAAGACCAGCGGTTAGGGTATTTACTTTACCCTGAACCAAAGAGCGAATCCCAAACACAGCTATACAAGCCATACTAGCCAACGTAACGATGACTACAGCCCAGATAGCGTAAGGTACAATTTCAGCCATTTCAGTTGCGGTTTAGCGGAGTACTCCCCAATCGGGATATACTCCAGTCCCTAACAATTATTTCTTCGGGTTTCCAGCTTGCATAAGCACAAGTGAGTCAATCAACTCAAGTGATGCTTCTTCCATGTCAATCACAATGCGGTCAATTTTTGACGTGATGTAATTGTAGAAGAACTGCAGAATGATAGCTGTGATAAGACCGAAAACTGTCGTCAAAAGGGCAACTTTAATACCACCAGCAACCAAGCTCGGCGAAATATCGCCAGCCGATTCAATGGCGTCAAAAGCTTCAACCATCCCGACAACCGTTCCAAGGAACCCAAACATCGGGGCCATGGAAATAAAGAGGGACAACCAAACAAGGCCTCTTTCGAGGAAGCTCATTTCAATCGAACCGTAGGAAACAACGGCTTTCTCTACCGCTTCGATTCCTTCGTCATGGCGAAGAAGACCAGCTTGGAACACAGAAGCGACTGGACCGCGCGTATTTGCACAGACTTCCTCAGCAGCTGAAATTCCACCATCTTCAAGAGCACCTTTGACTTTTACGATAAACTTACGTGTGTTGATATCTGCACGATTTAGCGTAATAATGCGTTCAAAAGCAATGGCGAGACCTATAATCAATGAGACCAAAACTGGCCACATATAGTCTCCACCTTCGTTAAAACGAACCACGAGGGCATTTACGAAACCATCATCGGCAGCCACTTCCTGCGGCAACATCAGAAGCAGGTTAAAAAACGTCATAGAAGTTGTTCCTCCTATTCAGAACAGATTTGTTGTAGTTGGACTTGAATGCTTTCGAAAGGTGTAAAATAACTATCTCACAGCCCTTTCATTGAGACGGCCGCCCATCGGTTTAAAACCGAGATTGAACGGCCGCGAAAGCAGGTCGAATAATATCCAATATACAGTCGTTTGTCAATGCACGTTTTGCTCCTTACAAAACGTTTCTGAGTAGAACCCCATATTGGGGACTATTCTACACGATAGACACAGCGTACCGAAGTAAGTTGCTCTCTCGCGAAAACAAAATAGTGATTAACTAGAACTGTTGCCTAATGCGCTTGAGAATAATGGACGGCTAATTCACTAGCGGGGCTCCAAAGCCTCTGAGATTCCATGAGAAGATGGTCAACATTAGACCAGACTGGATACCAAGCGCTTCTGTCGTAAAGTCGGGTAGCCAATCTACCCTTCAACAGGGCCTTTA
>JAURGV010000112.1 GCA_030833605.1 Rhodothermales bacterium | reverse complement strand
AAATTCAGGAAGTGACTTAGTCAATTTGATTGCTCCAACGGTATCCGCGCTTCCGGTTAGTAGGACTAACAACGAAATGATGAAACCCAGAAATGATGAAAAGGTAAATTTCATTTTAGTACTTATTTAAACTGTCCGTTAAACTTTTTGCTTTATTCCAGTAGACTGTGGCGTTGGTCGTGTCGCCCTTCAAAAAATACAGGGTCCCTTTCATGTTGAAGAGTTCCGGTATTTGAACGATTTTCAGGGCCTCATTGGTGTTGAACTCAGCAATATCAAGGTTGTTGGATCCAATATTTTCTTGGGCAAGCCGATAGTAAATAATGAGTCGATTCACATCTTCAAACGTGTAGACATTGCCCAAATCCTTCTTTCGTTCGCCGGTGAAATTCAGATCCAACTCAGAAGCTGCTAAATCAAAATTCATTCGAACCTCAGATCCGTTATTGGTGTACCGCACCTCAAGTGGGTTCACATACGAATTTGGACTTACCGGACGTGTTTGGCGCCCAAAGCGCTCTGCATCAGCCTTTGAATTGAGTTCTCCGGGCAAACTTCCCGTTACCTCATCTGGAGCTGGGCCGCATCCTGCGGCGAAAAAGACCATTGCGTATGCAAACGGTCTTAGGCGTTTAAAACTTGACATTAACACCAATTCCAAAATTTAAGGTATTTAACTGAAGTCGCGTTTCCGAACCTATGTACGTGGACCGCGGATTGTATTCGAGTCGAGCTAATATTCCAAAATTGTCCGTTGGAAACGCATAAACACTCGTTGAGGAATTAATGAATACACCATCGCGTAAGTTGATATTAATATCTCCGGCCAGGCGAACGTTGATCCAATTGGTACTGTTGTACCCCGTCCCTTTAGGCAAAAAACCCAAGTAGGTATCTAGGCCAACCCGGGGGGTGACAATGGTTTGCGTCAAGGCGAGAGAGGGCTCCGTAATGTATACATAGCGAACACCTCCATGGAATCCGAGCATGAGGGTGTTTTTTGATGAACTCGACTGCTGCCATGAGTATTCGAGATCACCAGCAATAGGCGAAATGCCATCAACGATAACGGAGTCTCCACCGCCAGAAGTTCGGTAGGTTAGCTTTGAATTGCGAAGAAACGTCACGCCTAAATCGGTACGGGTAGTTGGCGAAGGTGACCCCAAGCCTTTTTCGTTACTTATGTAGGTCCGGCTCCAAAGCGCACTAATCGTATTCGCATTGTAGAGCGAAACCCCGATTATGTATCCAAAAAAGTCATCGTAGTCTATTCGAACAGAGATGTATTGGTTAATTCGATACTTCCGCACCACACTTTGAATGCTATCGAAATTGTACCGGTACTCAATACTCGGATCGCGGTTGATCAATCGGAACGAAGTATCGGTGGAGCGAATGGACGAAATGAGTCGTTTTTCAAACTCTGGAATTTCTACATAGTCAAAATTGGATTTTGAAATGCTCTCTTCCATAAAACTCCGAATCACAGAAACCTCCCACGATTGCAGTTTGTCGTTCTTAAGCTCAATACTTCGAATCCCAACCCGGCCGCTTTCAACGGGGAGAAAGGGCAGGTCTTGGTTAAACTGATTAAAAACGGATTTAATCTGTTTAATGCGCCGCTCCCGCTCACTAATTCGCTGCTGCTCTTCTTTCGTTCGCCGGTCCTCAGTTTGCGCCCATCCCGAGTATACGACCCCGGACCACAATAGTAGAATGTATAAAAATCTCATGACCCCAGAAATTATAGAACGACCTTACGGACGCTTTGGAGCACCAACTTTCGCGCACTAATCTGATCCGATGAAGAAAAGCTGGGTTGAATCTCAAGCTCAGACTTAATGAGTTCGCGTTCGCGAGGCGGGCGAGCTTGCAAAACGTAATCCACGTGTTCCGCGTCCACACCATACAGTGCGCGAATAATCGTTTCCGTTTGTAACTCCGAAAGCGCCGTGCGCAATGAATCCTCCGGGATTTTTGACAAGCCGTTGATCCCGATAAACATGCGCTCCAAACGCTCCCCTTTTTCGAGGTCGCTTGCGCGCATGGTATCAATGATATCAACTTGCTTTTTGTAATCCAGCTCGTCAAGTGTTTCTACTAAGGCCTTCAAACCATCAATTTTAACATCTTCTAGACCAGCTACTTCACGAGCTTTTTTCGAATAGCGGATTCCAACTTCTTTGATAATACTCAACGGCATTTTCTTTATATCCGAGAGCGAAATAAGTATTTCAGAACGCAACTCTTCGTCGATATTCTCCAAGACCGCCAACTTGCGATCCCGGTTCAACTGAGCGAAGACCACACTTGCAAGCTCGGGTTTGTCGCTGGACAGGAGCGAGGCCACTTGGTTATCACTTAGCTGCTCTAAAAATCCAAAAACTTTACCACCGCGCAAATCAACGTCTTCGCCTTTGGTGTTGGAAAGCACTTTAACCGCCGAATTAAACGTGACCAAGAACTTGTCTATTGAATTTGAGTCAATTTTTTCATCTCCAGGCTGATCCAACTTAGATAAAACTAAAAGGAAGTTGTTGTACGACATGAACGGTTTGGTCATGCCCACAAGGTCCGGAAACGGCCGAGCGAGGTGTGCAAAAACGGTTAACGCCTCATCGTTGTTTTGCTCAACAATGGAATTTAAGAATGCAGCAACCGCAGCAGGGTTCTCCAATAGGTGCATCTTAAATTCGTCCTTCTTCATTGAAGGTCGGTTTTCGTCAAAAACGCCTTCAGCAATTTTCTTCAGACCCACGGAACTTAATTCTAGTTCGTCGACTGAGTCCTGCGGTTTAGACTTTGCATTTGAGTTTCGCAGGAAAACAAAAATCAAAGCCAAAATGAGTAGGACTACTGTGCCTATTAAAACAGCCCAAATAATTGTGTTTGAATTATCTACGACCGGAGGTGTCACTTCTTCCTTGCGCTCCATGTCGCGTTCAAGAAGCCGTTCGAGCAGTCCTTCTAATTGTCCATTCTCTGATTCAACTTGCTGCGGCATACTCTGCATCGGTTGCTGCATTTGCTGAGGTGCGGCTTGTTCGGGGGTCTGTTGAACTTTAGTTAAGTCGTTCTCCGCTTTGAGTTCAGCCAACAGTTCTTCGCGCGTAGGAAGCTTCGGTACGTCTTTAATAAAGGCTTGGGGAAATTTCCAGAAGTTAATTTTTACTATGTCATCATTGTCAATGGGAATGATTCCATTCACTAGATTATAAAAGAACTGATAATCACCTTTGGTTGACGACGTATCAACATCCACAATTACCTCAAATCGCTCGGATACTACTTTGGGTAGGTTCTTTCGCACAACTTTTAATACACCCGGAAGTTCAGACTGGGCCGTAGCAAGTGACCCATCCTCATAGCCCACAATTTTACGGACGGAAATATTAAAGTACCGTTCGTTGATGTATGCCGAAAACCGATTTTCGAGCTTTCTCCGTTCCTCATTCAGCACAAACGTTTTGTACGAAATTGTAGGTGTAGCCTGAATTTCTACGTTCTGCTTAACTGGTGTAGCTGGCTTTTCTAACGTGCGGAGCGCGGGGGGATTAGCTTTTGCGCTATCCACTACCGGCTTTGAGGACGGCACATCTTCATCACTTTCTTGAAGCAGCGAAAGGAAGCCCGGCTTTGATTGCTGGTTCTTGAGGAGCGAGGAGTCTGACTGAGTTCCAGTGCCCTGAGCAGCCATTCCTTGCGCCAATAAAAGCAGCGCAACAGCCACCACTTGGGCGACTGCCCTCGATGCGTTAAGGGAAGTTTGAATAGCGTTCACCAGTAAGTTCTATGTATGCGTTTAGGATTTGCAAACATACGGAAGTTTGTCCGCGCAAGACCCCTGATGACTCTTTACTAACAATTAATTGTTGATAATGTGATTAAAAATCGCCCTTAACTCTGCTGCGGCTACGGACCGGGCCAAGCAGGTGCCTGACTGATTGATGAGGTAAATGGTTGGAGTCGAAGGAATGTGGTAAAAATCCCTGAACGTCTTTGCTTGAATGTTAGGATCCCATACATACTTGAGGTTGGGTTCATTGCCAAATTGAGCAATAAATGCATCAAGCTCTTGACGGTCCAGCCCAGTAGATACAGCGTAAACCACAACACCTTTATCCCTAAATTCTTGAGCAAACGACTTAACTGCCGGGAATGATTCTTTGCAATGGTGGCAGTCCGGATCGTAAAAAACGATGAGTTTATAGAGTCCCTCGCTTCCTAAAAGTGTCGCCTCACGCCCGTCCAAGTATCGGATTTTGAAGTCCGAAACTTGGGTGCCTATTCGATTAGGGAACAGTTGCTTGGACTTAAGAAGCACCCCAGCGTCCGTAGCAGAATCGAACAGCGTAGCACCCTTACCAATAGTTCGAAGCGCAACGTCAATAAATACATTTTCGTGGCCCAGAACCTTTGAGCTCTCAAATCGATGAAGCGTCAATCGCTGCAAATATTGCTTGTTGGTTGGGGTCAATGCGGATTCCAGTCGAGGGATGTACTTAATGAGGGTGTCTGCTTCCTGATTGATCAGTTGACTGTAGTAGTATTCCAGATTCAGCTCAAAAAATGGCGAGTTGGCTAAAAAGGGCTCCGAACTGCGCAGATACTCGACAAAAAAAGCATTTAGTCCCATACTGGTTAACTGCTCCTTTGGTAGCGACGGAACTACGAGCTGCGGATAGCACCACCCTAAAACCTGTTTCGCTGGACCTTGAGCCGAAGAGTAAATACCTGCTTTTACGGTGTCAGGCGACTTAATAAATTTGGAAAAGACGTTATTGACCTCTGACTGTGGCGCCGCAATAGAGTCGCAATAAACGACCAGCTGTAGCTGTTCCGATTCAGTGACAATAAAGTCGCCCAACAGCACTCCTTGACGAACCAAGGCATAAATTCCAGGATCGAGCTTATACCTAAGCTTTCCCTGACGAACGGTGTCTTTTGCGTAAATTTTCTCACCCACACGCATTCCTATCAAGAAATCTGAGGACAGATTGCATTTGTTAAGCACCTCAACCTGGGCTTCGGCGGACCATGATACACTTAAGCAAAGGACAAGTGGAATTAAAAACCGGTGATTCATACGTTGAGTGAGATAAATTTCTGGACGAATTCAATGAGTTCTTCATCGGTAACTTCGGCACAGCTTGTAAGCTTCCTTAGCTCAAAGCTGACGATGGTGTCTTTAAAATGCACCAGGACGACCCTGGTAGTCTTCCGCTGATACCGCACCGAAAAGACCGAATAAAGCACCTTTATGTTCTTTTCATCTGGACGAGCTATTAAAAGTTCGTTGACCACGGTCGGTGATTTCTTGACGAAATCATATTCCGTTTGAGGCGCATTGGAAAATTTAGATACTACACTCACCACAATTCCGCTTTTACAGCCGTCGAGCTCCGAGGTGTATCCATAAATGGGCGCCATGTCGATCAAGTGGCTTCCGTTGACCAAGGTTTGGTATTCCTCGATCGGCATTAGGTCCAACGGGGTCCAATGAGAAAATGCCGGAAAATACCAGGTCTCCCCGGCAATTTCACGTTCAGCATAACCATTAAATGGGTCTTCAGTTGTCGAGGAACACCCTATAAGAAGGTGTCCAACGACCAGCATTAAAACACTATGCTTTAAACGTTGCATACGCGTAAAGTTAGTGTGGTGCGGATGAAGGGAATCGAACCCCCACGCCTCACGGCGCCAGATCCTAAGTCTGGTGCGTCTACCAATTTCGCCACATCCGCAATCCTTAGGAGTCGCAAAGATACGTGTTCCCCCCCACCTCGAAGTGCGGGTTCTTTTTATTCACATTCCGCCCGCCGGTGCGGCAAACGCGGTACCTTTGAAGCCTTATGTCGGTTCTTACCTTGACCCCAAGCGATCTGAGCACTTCTGATTTGCAGCGCACCCTTCAGTTCGCGGTCGGACCACGGCCTATTGCCTTAGTTTCCAGCATCAACCGCGAAGGGCAGGTCAACCTATCCCCGTTCAGTTTTTTTAACCTGTTCAGCTCAAACCCGCCCATCCTCGTGTTTTCGCCCGCCCGACGGGTGCGCGATAACAGCACTAAGGATACGCTGAACAATGTGCTTCAGGTACCCGAAGTAGTTATCCACGCCGTGAGCCATGCCATGGTGGAGCAGACGAGCCTAGCGAGCACCGAATACCCAACCGGCGTCAATGAATTTGTTAAAGCGGGCTTCACCGAGATTGCAAGCAGCCACGTTGCACCACCAAGGGTGGCAGAAGCCCCGGTCGCGCTAGAATGCCGCGTGAACGACGTTGTAGCGCTGGGCGATGGCCCCGGTGCAGGAAACCTGGTTATTTGCGAAGTGCTCGCCATACATATTGACAGTCGAGTACTCGACGAGGACGGTCGGCTTGACCAAGATCGCCTCGACCTCGTGGGTCGTTTGGGCGGAGACTGGTACGTGCGCGCCCAGGGCGATGCGCTCTTTGAAGTAGAAAAACCCATCGCCACGCGCGGGATCGGCGTGGATGCCCTTCCGCGCAGTGTGCGCCTTTCGACAATTTTAACGGGTAACGACCTCGGAAAGCTTGGAAACATTGAAATGCTTCCGCTGCAATCTGAAGTTGAGGAGTTTATGCTGCATCACCGGATACAAAGTATCTTTAGGCAGTATGCTGATCCCATTGAGCGCCGAGAGGCCTTACACCAATACGCCAAAGAGCAACTTGAAAAAGGCAAAATCCGCAAGGCGTGGAAAAGCCTTTTGGTTGATCGACTGAACACGCACCACTCTGACGAAGAATAACCCCCGACTAATTTTTTCTTTTCTCCATGGAACTTACCGGAACCATTAAAAAACTCTTTGATACGCAACAAGTTAGCCCCACGTTTCGCAAGCGCGAAGTCGTGATCGAGACCGACGAAAACTACCCCCAGGTCATCATGTGTGAGTTCACGCAAGACCGGGCAGACATTCCTTCGCGCTACCGCGAGGGCGACAAGGTGACGGTGTCCATCAACATTCGCGGACGCGAGTGGACCAACCGCGACGGCGAAACGAAGTACTTTGTGAGCATTCAAGGTTGGCGCATGGCTCCCGGAGACGGCAGCGAATCCGCTCCAGCACCCCGCGGCGACCGCGGCGACCGCGGAGGCAACTACGGCGGTGACCGCAACGACCGTGGCGGCGACCGCGGCGGCAACCGCAACCAAGGAGGCAACTTCGGCGGCGGCGACCCGATTGCGCGTGCAGCCCAGCAGCAGGCTCCTGGTTTTGATAGCTCAAGCGACGACGACGATTTGCCGTTCTGATCCTAATAAACGCTCGGAATTAAGGAAGGACGACTCAGTAGGGTCGTCCTTTTCTGCTTCTAGTGGCTAGTAACTAGCAGGCTTGTGGCTAGTTACCTGCGCACGTCGAGCACGTCGCGCAAGGCCGTTCCGAGCACCTGAAAGGCCAAGACGAGCATCGCCAAAGCGACTCCCGGTATCAGCGCCAAGTGCGCTTGACCCGTGAGCAGGTAGGCGTAGTGGTCCCG
>JAURGV010000111.1 GCA_030833605.1 Rhodothermales bacterium | reverse complement strand
ACTTCATCTGAGGTTACACCGGACGAAACAATCGAAGACAACGCATTTGGATGACGCATATTCATGCGCTCAATGAACTCTTTTTCAAACTTTTTAATCAAGTTTGTTGGGAGTTTATCGATGAGTCCTTTACCAGCTACGAATAGAATGGCTACTTGCTCTTCAACAGGCTGAGGTACAAACTGACCCTGTTTTAGCACTTCAACGAGCTTCTCACCACGAGTAAGCTGGCGCTGGGTAGCGGCATCCAAATCTGAACCGAATTTCGAGAAGGCTTCCAACTCGCGATACTGAGCAAGATCAAGACGAAGCGTTCCAGATACTTTCTTCATCCCTTTAATCTGAGCGTTACCACCCACACGAGATACCGAAATACCCACGTTGATAGCCGGACGAACACCCGCGTTAAAGAGCGCAGACTCCAAATAAATCTGACCGTCTGTGATCGAAATCACGTTGGTAGGAATGTAAGCGGAAACGTCGCCAGCTTGGGTTTCGATGATCGGAAGGGCTGTAAGCGAACCACCACCTTTCACTTTCCCTTTCAAACAGGCAGGAAGGTCGTTCATGTTGCTTGCAACGGTATCCGACTTCGTTACTTTGGCGGCACGTTCTAGCAAGCGGGAGTGCAAGTAGAATACGTCTCCGGGGTAGGCTTCACGTCCTGGAGGACGGCGAAGCAACAACGATACCTGACGATAGGCAACGGCCTGTTTCGATAGGTCATCGTAAATAATCAAGGCATCTTGGCCTTTGTCGCGGAAATATTCACCAATACATGCACCAGCAAATGGAGCAATGTATTGAAGTGGTGCGGGTACCGCTGCTCCTGCGTTGACAATAACAGTGTACTCAAGTGCACCATTTTCTTCCAAGGAGCGCATTACTTGAGCAACGGTCGAGTTTTTCTGACCAATCGCGACGTAAACACAATAAACCGGTTTATCGGTTTGGTGCGTTGACTTCTGATTAATGATGGTGTCAACTGCAACAGCGGTTTTACCCGTCTGGCGGTCACCAATAATCAACTCACGCTGTCCACGACCCACTGGGATCATGGAGTCGATAGCTTTGATACCGGTCTGCAATGGCTCGGTAACCGGCTCACGGAAAATAACCGAAGGCGCTTTGCGCTCGAGCGGCATTTCGTATTTCTCGCCTGTAAACTCCCCTTTCCCGTCCATTGGACGACCAAGTGGGTCGATTACACGGCCGAGCATGGACTCGTACACGTTTATCGAGGCAATGCGGCTTGTACGGCGAACTTCATCGCCTTCTTTTACTTTGTCGGCTTCACCGAAAAGTACCGCACCTACGTTGTCTTCTTCAAGGTTGAGCACCATTCCTGTAACGCCACTTCTGGGAAATTCCAAAAGTTCTCCAGCTTGCACATTTGCAAGGCCGTAGATACGAGCGATACCGTCTCCCACCTGGAGGACTGTTCCTACTTCGTATACGTCGGTTTTTGCTTCAAATCCGCCTAATTCGCGGTTTAAAACAGCGGTGACTTCATCCGGTCTGATTGCCGTTGCCATCGTTATTCGTTTGTTTCTGTTCAGACAGACCGAGGCCCATCATGCTAAAATCAACTATTCAAAGTCCCAGCCTTAGGCTAGGGCACCCTTTTCAAGTCGTACTCGCAAAGTCGCCAACTGATTGGACACACTAGCATCGTATACGGTGTCTCCTACGCGAATCACAATACCGCCCAGAAGGCTAGCATCGACTTTCGTGGATAACCGAATCTTTTTGCCAGTAAGCTTTTCCAAAGATGAAGCCAAAGCTTTTTCATCCTCGGGAGACAGAGCAAGAGCGGTTCGAGCAGAAACGCCCAAAACCCCTAACTCTTTGTCTCGCAATTCCTGGTAGGCACCAACAATCACAGGAAACAAGTCTTCACGACGCTTTTCAACCAATACCTCTAGGAATCGGAGTGTAACGTCGTCAATCTTGCCAGCAAAAAGAGACCGGAATACATCCGCTTTCTTTTCTCTGGAAACAATGGGGCTTTCGAATATCCCTACCAGTTCACGCGAACCTTTCAGACTTTCACCGATCAGTGAAATGTCTTGGTCCACACGATCTGTCACACCGGCCTGAGCCGCTCGTTCTCCGAGTGCTTGGGCGTATCTACGAGATATTGTGATTTCGCTCATTGTCTACTGTGTCATCGAATTCCCGCTAAGGGAAGCCAATCAGTTTTTCGTTAGATCCCCTAGAAAATTGTCTACAATTTTCTTTTGGCGATCTGCATCCAAATTCTCACGCAAGATTTTTTCGGCAGCACGGATCGCTAAATCCGCAACTTCCTGACGCAAGCTGTTCAACGCACTGTCTTTTTCACGTGCGATTTCAGCCTGAGCCTGATCTTGCAGCTGTTTAATTTGGCTGCGTGTTTTGTCTACTTCCTCCGTGCGCACGCGCTCGGCTTCTTCCCGGGATTCCCGGATAATAGCTTGTGCTTGTGCTTCGGCGTCACGTCTGGCTTTGGTATTGTCGGCTTGAAGCTGTTTAGCTTCGGCCAACGCCTTCTCAGCCTGAGCCAAAGACTTATGGATAGTGGTTTCGCGCTCGGAAAGGGCCGATGTAATCGGTTTCCACGCGAATTTGCTCAACACGAAGAGCAAAAGCCCAAACGTGATGGCTATCCAGAAGATTAATCCGGCATCGGGAGCAAGTAGGTCTGCTGCTAATACGATCATCTTGGGTCGTACAGGTTAAATGCGGTGCACCTCGAGAGTCGAAGCACACCCGAACGATTTAGTCCGTAAGGACCAAACCGATGAATAATAAACGGCTAAAAGCCGCCTTCCTTACTTAATAGCGAGGATAATGCAGATAACCAGGCCGAATAGAGCAACACCCTCGATAAGAGCGGCTGCAATAATCATCGACGTACGGATATCGCCTGCTGCTTCTGGCTGACGAGCTGAGCCTTCCATGGCTGGGCCAGCTAGTAAACCGATACCAAGACCGGCTCCAAGAGCAACGAGACCTGCACCAAGACCTGCGCCGAGGTATGCTAGAGCTGAAGGATCCATTAGATTTCCTATTGTCGTTTGTTTGTTACGAAGTGTTATGGGAATGTTTTAGGCTGAAATAGCTTCTGTATGAGCAGAAACATGTTCATCGCCATGATGCGCTTCATCGTGATCATGATGATGTTCTTGAATTGCCATGCTTATAAATAATGCAGACAACATCGTGAACACATACGCTTGAATTAATGAAACCAATAATTCAAGCATATACACAAAGAGAGCAAATGCTACGCTAACGGGGGCGACACCAAATCCTGCTCCAGATCCAAAAAGACTGGCGAAGGAGAAAATGAGTCCAATAAGGCTCAAGATGACCAAGTGGCCGGCTGTCATGTTAGCGAAAAGTCGAATCGCCAAGGCGATAGGCTTCGTGAAAATACCCAACAGCTCAACCGGCATTAGAATCGGTTTTACGAATGTTGGAATTCCAGGAGGCCAGAAAATGTGCATCCAGTAATCTTTGGTACCGCCCAGCTGCGTTAGAATAAACGTAAACGTAGCCAAAACAACGGTAACCATCAGGTTGGATGTCGCTGTTGCCCCGAAAGGCACCAGACCCAACAAGTTGGATGTCAAAATGAAGAAAAAGGCGGTGAGGAGGTAAGGCAGGTATTTGTTTGCTTTATCACCCAAGTTCGGACGGGCAATCTCATCGCGGACAAACAAAATGATGGTCTCAAATAGATTTTGAAACAACCCTCGAGGCGCTGTACTTCTACCAATACCGCGTTTATACATGCCAGCAAGGCGAGTCATTAAGAACAAGACTATACCCATTGCAATCCATGCAAAAAACAGGTGGCGAGAAATGGATAGGTCTAATACAATGTGGCCGCCATTAGGGGCAAGCAAATGACCTTCTAATTCTGCTAGGGTCAGCTTACCGGAATCCGCTGCATGGCCATCTCCCTCGGCCTCCGCGTGTACCACTTGTTCCTGATGAACAGGCGCTGATTCGCCTTGACCGATTGATTCACCAAGCAAATCTTCGGCTGCCTCTTCATGCGTGTCCTTGACCAATTCAACGGTGAAATGTCCCGTTCGAATCGCAGAGGTCGTTGAACGAAACAGTTCTAGTCCGTAGCTACCATCTTCGCGCTGCACAACGAATATTCGGGGCAACTCCATCTTCCCAAAAGGGGCAAAATCTAAGTAATAAGCATTCGCACTGTGATGAAGCGCATCAAAGCCGCCTTCCTCATCAGAGGCAAGGACTACCCGAGGAGACACCATGGATGCCACCTGCGCTAGAACCAGAAAAATAAATGCTCTTTTAATCATCATACTTGAGGCTACGGTCCTATGGGGCCGTTCATGAGGACAGGGAGTCGGAATTTTCCGCTTCCTTAGTCATGGAAATTTGTCTGCGATGCAGCATTATGGTTTCTGCGGTTAATCCAATCACGAAAACGATTGCAAAACCGACCAATAATCCTGTGCTTTCTAACGAGCTAAAAAGCAAAAGGAGTGTGAGGACAATGATGGTCACGAACAAACGTGCTACCATTCCCCCCATCATGATCATCATAAAAGTCCGCTGGCCCGATCGCAAAGCGATTTTTCCCAACCAAAGTGCTGCGAGACTATAAAGCCCGGCTATTCCTGCTCCTACGAGCGAGCTTAGCCACATTTCTTCGGTCATTAAAGAACTCTCATTGTCGGGTTCTGAGCGAACAATTTTCGGTCCCCAAAATTACGGACTGATTGGCGTTTGAACCCGTTTGCAGGGGTGAATTATAAATGAAAGGCTCCCCTCAGGGATGAAAAAACCATGAACCTAAATGGATTCGCTTGATCCGCGCTCTTTTTGGTCAGCCTTCTTTTTTTTATCAAGCGCTGCCATCTCTGTTGCAACCCTGTAGAGCTGAATAAAAAAAGTTATGATTCCCAGACCTCCCCCTACGAGCAAAAAGGTCGGGGACGTATCCATCCACTTATCAACGAGATACCCAAGACCCACATAAAACAGCACGGCGCCAGCGAGACTGATGCCGATGGTGAGATAGGGCGAGGCATCGTGCAGGCTATTTTGCCATTTTGGCGGCTTAGTCACCGGATCCAAATGCAAAAGCGCTTGATTTCGGTGTCGCAGCATCAGCTGGCTTGCCAAGAGCGCCATTCATTCCATTCTTTAGGGCATCGGCACGTGATTTGTCCAATTGACCCATGTGGCACATTCCATCAATTTGTGCACCCTCTTCTACGATCAAGCGCATGGTGCGAATCGTGCCTTCTACTTTCGCCGTTTCTTTTAGAACCAAACGGCCCTTTATAAAGATGTCACCGATCAAGGTGCCAGCGATATCGGCATCTTCTGCATGAATCTCGCCTTCGACCCTTCCTTCAGGCGCAATAATCGCCTTCCCTTCAACTTTTAGTACGCCGGTAAGCGAGCCACTGACCCGCGTATCGTCCTTGGCGCTTAAAGAGCCTTCAACGTGCGTTCCAGCCGCAATTAAATTGATCTGAGACGGCGTAACCGGTCCGAAATTTTTTGCCATGACTCCCTTTATCAGTTGTTCGTTGGGCTACCAACCCAAAACATAGGCCCGAGGATCCTGCGCCAGTCCATTGTGCCACAATTCAAAATGCGCATGGGGACCGGAAGTAATCTCTCCGGAATTTCCGGATAGTGCTACGGCCTCTCGGTCCCGTACCCGATCACCAACCTGCTTTAACAGACTAGAGTTGTGTTTGAATACCGAAAGAAAACCTCCCGCGTGTGCAATTGCAATGACCTGCCCACCATCATTTAACCAATCTGCCAAAACCACATAGCCGTCTCCAATACTTCGTACCGCGCTTCCCTCTTCGACAGCAATGTCAATCGCAAAATGCCCGGTACGGGCATCATATCCTCGAGTAAGTAAACCCGATACGGGCGGAAAAACAGGGAAAGACAATGAAGACAAATAACTGGGCCCCGATTTCCCCAAGCCTCCCGACGGCAAAGACAGCTCGCTTCCATCTATGGAGCGCGCGCTGAGTTGGGTTATGGGCAGGGCAGGTTGAACGTGATCTTCCCAGTCTTCGGAGGCATCGGGAATGGGCAAATTGGTCAGACTTGAGCCGTCTTCAAAAGTGGCGGACTCTTCTTCATCTTTTGGTAGGGGAATATTTTCCACATTCCCCAGGATCATATCTCGGAGGCGTTTCAAATACGCTTCCTGTAGGGCGAGAGAATCCGCCATGCTTTGGATGCGCAATTCGTTTTGTCTGGCGTCGCTCTTCATGTCCTCCGATCCAACGCCCGGAAGACTGTTCCTCAAGGGAGTAAACAATAGAATCGCTTGAAAGGACAAAAACAGGACGAACAGCACCCCGAGAATGGTCGCAATGAACCTTAATGGGTTAAGCGTAACCACTCCATGTTGCTTCATACGCTCCGCATCCATCACCACGAAGGTGAAAGAACGATTGATTTTGCGTATGAATTCAGAGAGAAGGCGCTTCATATTCTGGAAAATGTCCCTTGAATGCGGAATTAGGCACAAACTCCCCCTTTCGCTGGGTAGTTCCTAATTGAAGAAAAGAATTGACAGAACCGGTTTATGTGCCGTATATTTATAGGCTCTGTAATTATCCCGTTGAACTCCGTAAGTATACGGTAACAAGATGCCCCAGCATAAATCAGCAGCCAAAAGAGCTCGCCAAACCGAATCCCGTCGCGCACGTAACCGCGTTCACCGCAGCAAAATGCGCACCATGATGAAAAAACTCCGCGCATCGGAGGATTCAGGAGAGGCCCGCACCATGTTGAATGACATGAAGGCTATGCTAGATCGTTTGACTGCAAAAGGAATTATTCACCAGAATAAAGCAGCAAACTATAAAAGCCAGCTAGATAAACACGTCAATACGCTTAGCGCGTAACGTGTTGGTAGAATGGGATTAATTTCCCTCAAGTTTGTGAGGTAACCTAGTGTTACTCGCTGAAGGGGCTATTTTCCGATGGAAAACAGCCCCTTTTTGCATCACGTTATATTCGCAATTGTCAATGGACCTTTTTCGTAAATTGATGTTATATTCGAAAAAATGTGACATCCGTTACGTTTTCGGACCACTTTAACTATAGACCTTCTCCCGATATGTCAAGATCGTACTTCTCCAACCTCGTTGTCATGGTGCTTTTTGCCAGCGGCATGATTTTTACAGGCTGCAAAAGCGTCCCTGTAGATATTCTTTCCATGACCGCCCCTGATAGTCTTTTGACCAATCAGAATGGTAATTTTTCCATCGCCATCAATGAAAAAGCTAAACTTCCAGTAGACGTTTCTTGGAACTTCGGCGATTCTAAATCTGCGAACGGAACAGCCTCAACCCACTCCTTTGACAAACCGGGTACGTATACCGTAACGGCAACAGCGTCAAACAGAAAAGGTAAATCCCGCGATACAAGCACCGCTTCTGTTGTGGTCATGAACCCAGCGGTACCTGCTTCGATTGTAAGCTTGCGTGCAAGTAACAACACACCAGATACACAAACTGCAGTTACCT
>JAURGV010000110.1 GCA_030833605.1 Rhodothermales bacterium | reverse complement strand
AAAGCTCAACATGCGGTATCAGAACCTAAATTATATTGCAACCAGTATTTGTTTTCTATTGAACCGATAGGCAAAACCATGGCCGATTTCCGCATCGAAAAAGATTCCTTGGGCGACGTAAAAGTTCCGACTGATGCTTGGTACGCAGCTCAAACACAACGAGCTCACGACAACTTCCCTATTTCAGGCATACGCTTTCCAAGGCGCTTTATTGAAGCGATGGGGACCATCAAATTGGCGTCTGCGAAAGCAAATAATAGGATCGGCATTCTGGATGCTACCCTTATGGATGCCATTGTGAAGGCTTCCGAGGAAGTGCGTTCGGGCCGCTACGACGACCAATTCGTTTTGGACATTTTCCAGACTGGATCGGGTACGTCGACGAACATGAATGCCAATGAGGTGATTTCAAACCTCGCAACCGTAGCTGGCGGCGGTAAAAAGGGTGAAAAACTGGTCCATCCCAACGACCATGTTAACATGTCCCAGTCCTCAAACGATGTGATTCCTTCGGCCATGCACGTTTCCGCAGCGGTCGCCATGAAGGAAGAACTATTGCCTGCTCTACAAGCCTTCAAAGACGCCCTAGCAGCCAAAGCAGCCGAGTTTGACGACGTCTTAAAATCGGGCCGTACCCACTTAATGGACGCTACTCCGGTGCGATTGGGTCAGGAATTTGAAGGATATGCCGCTCAAATTTCCAACAGCATTAAACGTGTTCACCAAGCGATGGACGAGTTATCCCAACTCGCTTTGGGTGGGACCGCCACCGGAACTGGAATCAACTGCCCCGCTGGATTTTCCACGGCCGCTATTTCATTCATCAATGAAAAAACGGGACTTTCTTTTGTCGAAGCAGAAAATCATTTTGAAGCGCAAGCTGCTAAAGACGCTTTTGTGTATGCGTCGGGAGCGCTGAACACCTTAGCCGTGGCGCTCATGAAAATCGTTAACGATATTCGCCACATGTCGTCGGGGCCTACTTCTGGACTTTCCGAGATCCAACTTCCGGCCATTCAGCCAGGATCGTCGATCATGCCAGGCAAAGTTAATCCGGTTATGAGCGAAGCAACCATGATGGTTTGTGCTCGCGTCATGGGAAACCACACGACAATAACGGTGGGTGGACAACACGGCAACTTTGAGTTGAACGTGATGATGCCGGTAATGGCGCATGCCATGTTAGAGAGCATCTCCATTTTGAGTGGCGCAATGAACGCGTTTAGAACCAACTGTTTAAACGGCATTGTGGCCAATCGAGAACGTTGTAGAGAACTGTTGGAACTGAATCCGTCGATCGCAACGGCGTTGAACCGTTCCATTGGCTATGATTTAGCATCAAAAGTAGCTAAAGCGTCGGCCTCACAGAAAAAATCGGTGCGCCAGGTGGTTTTGGAGATGGAATTGATGGACGAAAAAACCCTAAATGAAGTGTTGGATGTCCGTCATATGACTGAACCAGGCATTCCAGGGGCATAAACGGACTCATTCAGGAAAACAGAACTTAAAAGGAGCATTTATTCCATGGGCGGCATTTTTTCTAACCTCGTCGTTCTTGAACTCGCTGGAGTTCTCGCTGGACCAAGCGTTGGACAGTTTTTCGCCGAACTTGGGGCTCGAGTGATCAAACTTGAAAACCCCTCTACGCGCGGAGATGTGACGCGTACTTGGAAAATACCCGGTGAATCGTCCGGTGATTTGTCCTCCTATTTCCACTCGTGCAATTGGGGTAAAGAATCCGTTGCTGTCAACCTAAAAAGTGACGATGGACAGGCTGTAATGCACGATTTGGCTAGAAAGTCGGATGTCATTATTAGTAACTACATCCCCCGAGCAGCTAGAAAGCTAAAAGCGGATTACGAATCCTTTAAGGCACTGAATCCGGGCGTGATTCTAGGTTCGATCGTTGGTTATAGCCCGGAGTCGGACCGACCGGGGTACGATGCGATTATTCAAGCCGAAGCTGGGTATTATTATATAAACGGGGATCCACAGTCACCCGACTGGCACCCGACCAAAATGCCGGTTCCACTGATGGATATCTTAGCGGGTCACCAGCTAAAACAGGCTCTTTTGATTGCGCTCATCAAAAAGCAAATGACGGGTGAAGGGTCACAGGTTACCGTTAGTTTATTTGATTCCGCGGTAAGCGCTTTGACCAATCAAGCGACTAGTTTATTGGTTGCAGGCCAGGTCCCGTCACCAATGGGTTCAGAACACCCCAATATCGCTCCCTACGGATCAGTGTATCGAAGCAAAGACGGCAGAAACGTAGTTTTGGCCGTCGGTACGGATAAACAATTCGCTTCGTTGTGTGAGTTGCTACACCTTCCTGGACTGTCCACAGATCCCCGTTTTGAAAAAAATGCCGATCGAGTGACTCACCGGAAAGTGCTCAAAGGCATCCTCCAACAGGCCATTTCAGAATTAGACCGCTTCCCGTTTTTAGAAGCTTGTGAACGCGTTGGTATTCCATCGGGGGCCGTGCACCGAATGGATGAGGTGTTTGAAAACACACCAGCGCACGTTTTGCTACAAAATGGGGACAAGCAATCAAGGGGCATTAGAGAATGCATTGCCTGGCCGTATTTTGATCAAGGGATTGGGAGCTCGCTGAATGATCACGTAAGTGCCCCACCCCGATATGCTTCCTCTACGAAATCCGTTCTAGCCGACTTGCTACTGTACTCCGATCAAAAAATAAACGAGCTAGCCCGGAATAAAGCCATTGAGTGAGGCCATTTAGCCTGTTTTTAAAGCGCTTCTAGGGCGATCAACCTTTCTTAAAGGGCAAGCCTACTCTTCAGGAATTCCGAGTAAGCCTTCCAATTCCGAGGCCACGAATAATTCGTCGCTGGTTAAGGAAGCTCTAACGCGTTCTACCTCAGACTCTGAAACGGCATCGGCATCGTTTCCAAAAGAATCCCGGACAAAGGTCAACACGGCGGCAATCTGGTTGTTTTCCAGAAAATCGTGGGGTGTCATTACGTTATTAAAGGGCTTCTCATGCACTACGATAGGGCCTTGCATGCCTCGAAGCGCCAAGCGGATCAGTCTACCTTTATCGCCTTGCACCCATTCGGAATTGTGCAAGCTAGGAAATGCTCCTTCTAATCCATTACCGTCCTGTTGATGGCACGTAGCGCAATAGCGTTTAAAGATCTCCTGCCCCGTTGTAAAAACGGGATCTTCCGCACATCCATTGAGAAGGGACACGGAAAAAAGAAAAACCAATCCAGCAACAATAACACTTTTCATAGCTCAAAAGATCTAATTACGCCCTTATTTAAGGGATAATAGGGATTTCATCGTACAATAAAGTAATGGAATCTCCCATTTGGATCGTGCCGGAGGTTTCCACATAAAATAGCGCTCCTCTCATGTTGGTCTCCAATACGGCTTCTTTGGCTTCTTGGGATACGCGCTCTGCAAACAACTCGCAGGGGCGATGATTTTTTTCAGATCTCGTTAATTTCACCGACCCAATTGCAATCTTTTCGCCGGCGTTTAGTTTGGACAAATCGATACCTTCCGACACAATATTGTCGCCAACAACCACGGGATCAACGCCTAAGAAGCGGGCGACCTCCGAAGAAAACATCGTTATTTGACGTCCAGGAATGCGCTCTCCCTTCCAGAAGTCCTTTTTTTGATGATCGCCACTGCAGCCTATTCCTTCTTTGACGTGAATCTGATCACGAGACGCATGAATTCCTGGACCAGGTTTCTCAATGAGGCCAACAACACGCCCCACGACGTGATTTTCCTGCCTAATTTCACTAAACACAAGCTGTTGTAGTCCGCTTACTAAGTGGTTTCCCATGGTTAAAAAGGCTTATCGATTTGAAAAATCTCCTGATCCAAGCTGTTTTCGAATGTCAAACAATCGAGTCAATCGAATTTGATTTTCGGTTGCATCCTTTCCGCTTTCCAGATCAGCCTTGATAGTGCGTTTTAACTGGTCAATTTGACCTTCAAGCCGGTATTTCTTCAAGTACTTCATCGCACTACTGGCCGCTTCTTGCGGGTTTTCATCCAGTTTTGGAACGTTAATCTGCTTTTTACCCCAGTTTTCAGAGGGTTCGTCGGTTAAGGTCATCACTTCCGTGGCGAGTTGACGCACTTCCAACGAAGCTTTTTCCGATAAAAAACTAGATCGAACAAAAGTCGACGATTGATATTGGTTGACCAATTGCTCCGCCATCATGCGTGAAGGGCCCGCCGTAAAATCGGAAAGAGCCATCCGCGACATTACAAATTCAATCATAGATGGCCCAATCTCCAACATGAGTCGAAGCAGTTTTTTCTCTGCTGGAACGGTGGGCAATAAGGCAGGAAGGTTTTCAGAGGATTCCATTTCCTCATGGGCGGCACTTCCCCGTCCGCGAACGGAATCCCTGCTGTTGGCCGAACGGTAAGACCGCGTATTTTGGTTTTCCCGTTTTAAAACAGATCGAATTTGATTGTCCGGGATATCCAGACTTTTTGCAGCGGCGCGTATATAAGCTTCTAAGGTCAATTCGTCCGGAATTTTCCCAATCGATTGAATAATGGTTCGCTGCACCGAGGCAATTCCTTCGGGCGAGTCCATACTGCCCGCTGCTCTGGAGTTCTCCAATACAAACTGAATAAAATTTTGTCGGTGCTCTCGAAGAAAGGACTCAAACGTGGCTGCCCCATTTTTCTGTACGTATGAATCGGGGTCTTCCCCATCCGGAAGCCGAACAGCATACGGGATAAGGCCTTCGGCCAATATTAAATCAATTCCTCTAAGCGCCGCTCTAAGCCCAGCCGAATCTGCATCATATAATAAAATGATCGTTTTGGCATAGCGGGATAAGGCCCGAATTTGATCTTTGGTTAATGCCGTGCCTGAAGACGCAACTACATGTTGCACACCGGCTTGGTGCAACGAGACTACATCGGTGTAGCCTTCCACCAGTATCGCTTCTTCTTTCCCCCGTATAGCGTTCTTTGAATGATACAGGCCGTACAAAATATTGCTTTTGCTGTATACCTTCGTTTCCGGGGAGTTAATGTACTTGGGCTGATCGTCTTCATTGAGGATCCGACCGCCAAACCCAACCACCTTTCCAACATGCGAGAAAATGGGGAAAATGAGTCGATGTCGGTAGCGATCGTAAAACCCGCTTTCATCTTTGCGCGGAATGATCATTCCACTTTTTTCTAGGAATTCCTCAGCGACATGGCTCGATGTGGCTTCTTTTAAAAGCGCGTCCCACTCATCCGGAGCATATCCGATTCCGAATTTCTTTATGGACTCCTTCGAAAACCCTCTTTTTTTGAGGTAATCCCTAGCAATCTGTGCATTGGCGTCTTTAGCCAGTTGCTCGTGAAAAAAGCGAGCCGAAAACCGTAAGGCATGGTAAATCGATTCGCTTTCAGAGGCATCCTCGCCTGGAGCCTCGTCTTCTGGAAGCACAATACCAGCTTTTTCGGCCAAAACACGAACAGAATCGGGAAAGCTCAGCGATTCCATTCTCGAAACAAAGCTAAAAACGTCTCCTCCTTCCCCACATCCAAAGCATTTAAAGATGCCTAGTCTAGGGTTTACGTTGAACGAAGGGGTCTTTTCATTATGAAATGGGCACAAACCAACAAAGTTGGAGCTTCTTTTTTTGAGCTGGACGTACTCCCCCACCACATCAATGATGTCCGTGACGCTTCGGATCTCTTCAATAGAATGTTCTGGAATGATGCTCATAGTCCTTGCTTGGTTGGAGTAAAAAGTAAGCAATTGGCAGCTTGAGAGCGAATAAACCACTACTTGTTTTCAGAGGAATTTGAAACTCGAAACAGGACTGACCGTAGCCGTAGATATGCGGTTTAATTCACCTGTACCTGTTTGATAGAGGACCCTTAAATGCCTAGTTCTGAGCCTTTTTCAATTCGTGGACGCGTTGTTCGAGTGGAGCTTGAAGGCGGTTTTTGGGGTGTAATTGACGCAGAAGGAAATCGATATGTGCCCATCGCCCCCTTAGATTCCCAATTTTTAAAAGATGGCTTACCCATCGAAGCCGAGATTGAGCTCGTAACTATGTTTAGTACCACCATGTGGGGAAAACATGCCCGTTTTCATTCAATAAACAGATAATGCCATGCTTCTTTCCGGAATGGTAACACTTGGCGCTTTTTTGTTGATTGGCCTCGGTGCGAGACCTCAAAAAAGATCACCCCTTTTCATGATATCGGGGTTCGTACTGATCGCTTTTAGCTTATATCTGCACGTTCTTAACTACTCCAGTGTTTGGTTGGCAACCGCTGCGATTGGGATCGAAATGGGCCTTGGATTCTTTTTGCTCGCTGGACTTTTATCGAAGGAAACCAAAAGTGCTCGTTCTTTCTACTTTTTGGGGGCCGGAGCGCTGTCTATCGGCGTAGTGCTGTACGCCATTCTCCAAGTAACCGCTCCATCCGCGTACCAAGGCTCATCTAGCATCTTAGTTGAATTAGGTCCCGATGACACCATTGAAGAGCTGTCCGAGCTATTCAGCTCCTATCAAGTCGATGTCGAAAAAGCCTTCCCTACCATTAGTCTTTCCGACGACGAAAATTTAGCCCAGGTCTATTTGGTCCATTTTGCGACTACACCAGACGCGAGACTCATTGATCAACTTCGAAGCGATACGGAAAATGTAGACCATGTTGAGGTCAACTTCAGCGTTACGTTATCCGATCCTGGTTCGGGGCTGAGTACGGCTATTGACGCGGGTAATGTACTAGAAAATGACCCCCTCGTGAGTAACCAGTGGGCATTGGATGCCATCCACGGCCATGAAGCGCACGCCCTATTGGCTAATATGTCGCCCATTAAAAAAGCGAAAGTTGCCATATTGGATACCGGCGTTGACGCATCGCATGAAGATGTTTCTCAAACCTTTTCATCCAGCCCTGCAATTAATGACATTCATGGGCACGGTACCCATTGTGCCGGTTTGGCAGGGGCGTTTACCAACAATGGTCTGGGTATTGCGTCCTTGAATTGGGAAGGAAAATACATCGACATCTTGGGATATCAGGCACTCAATGAAATGGGCTCCGGCACTATTGAAATGATCTCCCAAGCCATCATTGATGCTACTGGGGACGAAGTGGACGTGATTTCAATGAGCTTGGGCGCGAAGGCAGAAACCCCCAAAGTTATTTCAGATGCGATTCAGTTTGCTCGAAAACGCCATGTGATTGTGATCGCTTCGGCAGGAAATGCGAATGAAGACGCAAAAGACCATATGCCGTCCAGCGTTGAAGGCGTGATTGTGGTTTCCGCTGTGGACGAAAACCTCAGAAAAGCTTCGTTTTCAAATACGAATACCTCACTTGCCCGTCCCATAACGGCTCCAGGAGTCAATGTGCTTTCCCTTAAAACGGGCGGTGGCTATGTTGAAATGAGCGGAACGTCCATGTCAACACCCGTTGTTTCTGGATTAGTGGGAATCATGAGAGCCTTAGACCCAGATATCAGCGAAGAGCGAGTGTACGAAATCTTACACCAGACCGGGAAAAACGTCCAGGACTCCAAGCGCATAGGAAGGCTCATTAACGCTTCGGAAGCCATTCAGTCG
>JAURGV010000010.1 GCA_030833605.1 Rhodothermales bacterium | reverse complement strand
CAGAATTGGACCAACTGGGCGCTCTCGATGAGGAGATTGACTCATTGTATCATCAAATCACCACCTATTTGGGTCGGATATCTGCCTCAACACTGTCCAAAGATGAGGCTGCGGAGCTCAAATTGTATCTCAATACGGCCAATGTCTTGGAAAATATTGGCGATATGATCGAATCCCGCTTTGTTCACAAAGGCCTAGAGCGAGCCCATTTGACGCAGGAGTTCAGCCTAGAGTCTCGCAAAATGATGAAAGACCTGATGTTAGCAGTCATTCCCAGTTTGCAGTGGGCCATCGAGGCAATGGATCAGAAAAGCGTCAGGTTGGCCAAGCAGATTCGAAAAGAAAAAGGGAAATTAACGGCTAGAGTAAGCGAATTGCAGTTTCACTTAGCCGATCGCTTGGCTCAAAGCTCGGGGGAAAGAGCGAGAGTGTTTGAAATAGAATCTGAGATCGTAGAGTCTTCGAGAAGACTCTACGATCTCAGCAAACGTATTTCCAGATCCGTTTTGGAATGGGCAGAAGAAACAGCTTAATCGACTACGTTGTCAATTTGAGCTTTCTGAAGTTTACCGGAGTAATCGACGTAAACCGTTTTGGTCTCAGTGTAAAACTCAAATACTTCCCAGCCGCCTTCACGGTGCCCGTTTCCGGTGCCTTTGACGCCGCCGAATGGCATGTGAGCCTCCGCGCCAATGGTTGGGCCGTTGATGTAGGTAATTCCAGCTTCAATCTCGTGCATGGCACGGAATGCGGTGGCTACATCTTTCGTATAAATAGCTGAAGAGAGCCCGTATTCGATGTTGTTGGCTACCTGAACAGCTTCTTCGTAGGATGAAATCTTCAGAACGACCAAAACAGGGCCAAAAATCTCTTCCTTCGCGACACGCATGTTTGGAGTCACGTTCGTCAAAATGGTTGGTTTGTAAAACGTGCCATCTTCGACGCCTTCACCGGTAGGGCGCTCGCCACCTATTAGAACCGTAGCCCCTTCTTCTTTACCCACATTAACATAGTACTCGATTTTTTCGAGGCCTTTCTTGTTAATAACGGGTCCCATCTCGGTGTCTTCGAGGTTTCCGTAGCCAATTTTCAATGCAGAAGCTCGTTTGGCTAGACGGTCGACTAATTCGTCGTGCAAATCTTCGTGCACAATCAACCGAGAAGTAGCAGTACAACGTTGTCCTGTTGTTCCGAACGCTCCCCAAAGAAGTCCGTCGATTACCAAGTCCAAATCAGCATCAGCAAGCACAATCATTGGGTTTTTGCCACCCATTTCAAGAGAGAAACGCTTGTGCATTCTACCGCAAGACTCACCAATCTTAGAGCCTGTTTCGGTTGAACCAGTGAAGGAAACAGCGTTTACGTCTGGGTGCTCAACCAATGCTCGGCCAGTGGTGCCAGAACCTTGAACAAGGTTGACCACTCCAGGCGGAAGACCGGCATCTTCAAAAACTTTAACTAAAAGCGCCCCACTGTGTGGTGCATCCTCACTTGGTTTGAAAACAACCGTATTCCCCGCAGCGAGGGCAGGGAATATTTTCCATGTAGGAACAGCAACGGGGAAATTCCAGGCCGAAATAATGCCGCAAACGCCGATAGGCCGGCGAATCGACATGTTGAATTTGTTTGGCATTTCGGAAGGCACCGTGTGGCCAAAAAGACGACGCGTTTCTGTTGCCGCATAATACGCGGTGTCTATGGCTTCCTGTACGTCGCCCTTGGTCTCGAAAAATGGTTTGCCCATTTCGCGCGTCATTTGAAATGCGAGTTCGCTTTTACGCGCGGTCAAAAGGTCTCCAATTTTGCGAAGATAATCACCGCGAGCAGGAGCCGGCATGGAGCCCCATGTTTTGAATGCTCGTCTTGCAGCACGAACGGCGTCATCTACATCTTCCACTCCAGACTCTGGGAAAAGTCCGATAAGATCGCTGTTTATGGCTGGATTGATGTCTTTAAATGTGGTGCCGCTTGCAGCACTCTGCCAAATACCATCAATGTAATTTTGGTTCAATACGTCTGACATGGAGAGGTAAGATTGTTTTAATTGATTTGAATGCTAGAAATTAGGCAGTTGAATTTGGCCTATCAAGCAAAGATTCTGCGCGGAAAATCAACTTTGTAGTTAAAAAGAGATCGTATATTCCTCATTCTGATCTTTTTGATGTTTTACTTTGGAACTATGCTAAACCTTTCGGATCGTCTTTCAGACCGCGTTAAAACCGTTCCGCCTTCCGGAATACGTCGTTTCTTTGAGATCGCGGCCACTATGGATGAAGTGATCACGCTTGGCATTGGCGAACCGGATTTCGTCTCTCCCAAAGCCATTTTAGATGGCGCAAAGGATTCGATAGCAAAAGGCTTGACAGGCTATACGTCTAACGCCGGGATCGCTCCACTGCGCGATGCTATATCCGAAGAGATAGATAGGTTGTATGGGGTTAAATACAATCCTGCCAACGAGATTTTGGTCACGGTTGGAGCTAGCGAGGCCATTCAATTGGCGATGCTAGCCCTGTTAAACCCGGGGGATGAAATATTAATCCCTGAGCCTTGTTTTGTGTCTTATGGGCCTACTGCGATTTTTGCTGGAGCTACGGTTAAATACGTTCCCACGTCGGTTAAAAATAACTTTCAGGTAACGGCAGCCGACATAGAGTCTCGCATTACACCCCGCACCAAAATGTTATTTCTGGCTTACCCCAGCAACCCAACGGGAGCGGTTCTGCAACGTGAAACCTTAGAAGAAATCGCACAAGTCGTTGAGCGACATGATCTTTTGGTTCTCTCGGATGAAATTTATGACCGATTGATCTATGGGGATACGTTTCGTGCAGGACATACCTGCTTGCCTTCCATACCGAGTCTTAGAGAACGAACGGTATTATTAGGTGGTTTTTCGAAAGCTTATGCGATGACGGGATGGCGGGTCGGATATGCGTGCGCGCCGAAGCCGATTTACGACGCCATGTATAAGCTTCATCAGTACATTATTATGTCTGCGCCGACAGCTTCTCAGTGGGGAGCATTGGCGGGTATCAAGCATTGTCAATCCGATGTCGAAAACATGCGGACGGCGTACGACGCGCGCCGCAGGGTTATAGTGGACGGGTTTAGAGCCGCCGGAATGCCAACATTTGAGCCCGAAGGAGCTTTTTATTGCTTCCCAGACATCACTTCAACGGGTTTGTCCGCAGAAGATTTTGCTCAAGAATTACTTCATGATGAGCACGTAGCGGTAGTCCCTGGAGATGCTTTCGGGCCTTCTGGTACGGGTTATGTGCGCTGTTCGTACGCGAACTCCATGGAAAACATACAGGAGGCGGTTAAACGCATTTCTCGTTTTGCTGCGAAGAAACAGGCACAAAACGTGCTTCTACAGCAATAATCGTTTTTCAATGAAGCATCTAATTCTTCTCGCAACTACCGGCATCGCTGCAGTGCTCCACGTGTTTTTCGGGTGGCCTTTCTCTGTTTTGGGAGCCATTATCGCCGGAGTGTGGTACACCGAACGCCCTGTTTTAGGCGGAATGTCTACCCTGGTGTTGAGTTGGGGGGGAATGATGGCCTATACCGCTTTTATTGCGCCAGCAGAAACCGTCAATATGCTGCAGACCATGGGCTCTTTATTGGGAGATATTCCCGGCAGCTTGATTGTTGTGATAACGCTTTTGATTGCTGCCGTTCTTGGTGGATTGGGCGGCTGGATTGGGAAGAAGTCAAAACCAAAAAATTAACGATTAGAAAATGGATAAAGAACAGATTCGAAGCCTGTTAGAGCGCGTGGGTGCGCTCGGGAGGTATCTTTGACATTGAAACGAGAGTAGCGAGAAAAACAGCCTTAGAGGCCAAAAGGCTGGACCCATCTTTTTGGGATGTCCCAGAAGATGCCCAATTGGTAGAAAAAGAGATTTCGGTTGAAAAAGGCTGGATCGAGGCTTGGAATGCCATCAATACCGGCTCGGAAGATATCCAAACGCTCATTGAAATGGCGGCAGAAGAGGGCGAAGACCTGGATAATGAGATTCAGGTTGAATTTACCAAGCTTACGGCGCTCGTTGACGACCTAGAGCTAAAAAGCCTTCTTAGTGACCCCGACGACCATCGCGATGCCATTTTGACGATTCATCCGGGAGCGGGTGGCACTGAAAGCAACGACTGGGCAGATATGTTGCTTCGAATGTACACCCGGTGGGGTGAGCGTAATGGGTATACCATGCAACTTCTAGATCACCAGGACGGTGATGTCGCCGGCATAAAAAGTGCTTCCTTGGCTCTCAGGGGGCCTTTTGCCTATGGGTATTTGAAATCCGAGTCGGGCGTACATCGCTTAGTTCGAATCAGCCCATTCGACTCAAGCGGAAGGCGGCACACTTCATTTTCATCCGTATTTGTCTATCCGGAAATCGACGACACCATCGAAATTGAATTGAAGTCCGATCAGCTTGAACTACAGACCTTTAGGTCAGGTGGAGCTGGTGGACAGAACGTAAATAAAGTGGAAACGGGAGTCCGCTACATTTGGACGGGCGACCTCTCAAACGGGGAGAAAGCACGGGTAGTCGCAGAGTGTACTGAAGAACGGAGTCAGCTGCAGAACCGTGAACGCGCTCTGACGATGATTAAGAGTCGTATTTATCAACTTGAACGAGAGATTCAGGAAGCGGTAAAGAACGAGGTAGAGGGAAACAAGAAAAAAATTGAATGGGGCTCACAGATCCGATCTTACGTATTCCAACCGTATACCATGGTCAATGATCATCGAACGGAAACGAAATTGACCGACGTTCAATCGGTTATGGACGGCGATTTAGAAGTGTTCATTAAAGCTTATTTGACGCAATAGTACAGCATATTGGCCGATTTAAGACACAAAATAGATTTCCTTGTACTCGGCAGCGGAGCCGCAGGACTATCCTTTGCGATCCAAGTTGCAGAATTTGGTACCGTTGCCGTGGTAACCAAGGACCAAGCTTCTGAGAGCAACACGCAATATGCCCAAGGGGGAATCGCTGCCGTAATGGATGTTACCGACAGCATTGAAAATCATGTTCGGGACACGTTGGATGCGGGGGCAGGGTTATGCGATGAGGAGGTCGTTCGCATAATTGTGGAAGAGGGTCCCGCAGAGATTCGACGTTTGGTGTCCAAAGGAGCGCTGTTTTCAAAAGAAAATGGGCATCTTCACTTGGGAAGGGAAGGAGGCCATAGGCAAAGCCGTATCGTCCATGCGGCGGATTCAACTGGGGAAGTATTGGAGCAGACGTTGCTCCAAAAGGTGATGAGCCACACAAATATTCAGATTTTAGAACACCATTTTGCCCTTGAGCTCATAACTGATCATCATTTGGGGCAGCACGTTTCCAAAGTTCGACCAGACATAAGTTGTTACGGCGCATATGTTTACAACGAGGCGAAAGACCAAGTTGAGACGTGGTTAGCTAAATGCACCATGTTAGCGACAGGCGGTGCTGGACAGGTATACCTACATACCACTAATCCAAGGGTTGCCACCGGAGATGGGGTGGCCATGGCGTATCGCGCCAAGGCGCGCGTAGCCAATATGGAGTTTGTCCAATTTCATCCCACTTCGCTCTTTCATGAAGAAGCGCGCTCCTTTTTAATTTCTGAAGCCGTTCGAGGAGAAGGGGGCGTGTTGACCAATACAAAAGGTCAGCGATTTATGCCTGAATACGATAAAAGGGCAGAATTGGCACCTCGGGATATTGTAGCTCGGGCTATTGACGACCAACTTAAAACGTCTGGCGATAGCCACGTATGGTTAGACATCTCCCATAAAAGTAGCGCGCACGTAAAAAGACACTTTCCTAAGATTTATTCCCGCTGTTTGGAAGTAGGAATAGATATAACGAAGCAGAAAATTCCGGTCGTACCCGCGGCGCATTATATGTGCGGAGGCGTTTACACCGATGTTAACGGCCAAACGTCCATCGATCGATTACTGGCCTGTGGGGAAGTTTCGTGCACCGGACTCCATGGTGCCAATCGGCTCGCGAGTAACTCACTCTTAGAAGCATTGGTTGTTGGGCGACGATCGGCAGAAAAGGCCAAGATGGTGAAAGAATCCTCTGACTGGATGGATAGCCTCCCTAATTGGGACGACAGCGGAACGATCCGGCCCGGCGAATGGGTTCTAATTTCACATAACAAAGATGAACTACGCCGCATCATGTGGGACTACGTAGGAATCGTGCGCAGTAATCTGAGATTGGAGCGCGCTTCAAGGCGGCTGGAACTGCTGTATAAAGAAACAGAAGCCTTTTACCGCGACTCTAGGGTGTCTGTTGGGTTGTGCGAGCTTAGAAACATGATCGCGGTCGGTTATCTAATTGTTCGAAGCGCGAGCATGAGAAGGGAAAGTCGCGGTCTCCACTTTATTACCGATTATCCAGAAACGAGTGAGAATGAACGCCGAATGACGCTCATTTGAGCGACCTAAAGCGCTCTCATAGGCATGGAGGGATTGATTTCATCCCATAGAATGGTGTATATTCAGGATTGCGGAAAAGGGGGAGGCGTTTCGTCGCCCCTTTTTGTTGAAGAAGGATCTTCTAGGAGGGATGTTTCTCTGTTAGAAGAAGGACTTTGGGGACGCCCGTCCGAGCTTCGGACTGGGCGTTTTTTGCAATTTCGACTTCTACTTATTGTTTGAACACCATAATACCGCCTCCATTGGAAGCTGAAAGCGTTACACCAGTCGGTCACGTTTCGTTGGACACCAGATTAAATGAACTGGCTAACGAAGTATTAGGGCGCGATGATTTATTCATCGTGGCCGTGGTAGCACGTGGGTCGAAAGGCGCTCGGTTGATTGATGTTTATGTGGACGGCGATGAGGGAGTAGGTATAAAAGACCTGGCGAAGATCAGTCGGAATCTAGCTTTTGCGCTAGACGCCGAAGATTTGATCAAAGGGAAGTACCTACTCAATGTGTCGACCCCGGGTGAAGAGCGTGCGTTGCTTTTTGAAAGGCAGTACAACCGTCACGTGGGTAAAACCATTGTGGTACAAACGATTTATGAAGACGGAAGTAATCAGATTGAAGGTGAAAACCTCGGTGTATCTGATGGCGTTCTAGCACTGAAAACTTCAGAAGATGTTTTGAACGTGCCGCTTGAAAGGATTTCAAAGGCAAAAATTAAACTTCCCTGGTAGGGAGTTTGCAAAAAGCTGACTATTTAGAAAGGAAATAATGCAGAATTCTGATTTAGTTTCTTCGTTTGCGGAAATCGCTCGGGAAAAGGGTATCGATAGAGATAACCTCCAACTAATCGTGGAGGATGTTTTCAAAGCTATGATCCGTAAACGCTACGGTTCAGATGACTCCTTTGAAATCATCCTGAATCCAGATCACGGAGATATGCAAATTTTGCACATCCGTGAAGTAGTAGAAAACTGGGCTGTTGAAGATCCAGTGACTGAGATTGAAGAAAAAGATGCTCAGTTGATTGACGGGGATTTCGAAGTCGGTGACGAAGTCGCTGAAGAAATTGAATTCAAGGACTTTGGTCGTCGTGCCGTACTTACCGCGCGCCAAACCTTCAGCCAGCGCATTCGAGACATCGAAAAAGACAACGTATTCGATTGGTACAAAGACCTTATCGGAGAGGTCGTTGTCGGTGAATTGTATCAGATGAGAAGAAGAGAAATTCTGATCATTCACAACAAAACCGAACTGATTATGCCTCGTAACGAGCAAATCTATCGCGATAGATTCCGTAAGGGAGACATGATTCGGGCTGTTATTAAGGATGTTATTCGGGACAACGCCGGAAATCCGCTAATTATTATTTCAAGAGCCGATCCTCTATTTATGGAGCGGTTGTTTGAGCTTGAAGTACCTGAAATCGACGAAGGAATAGTTGATATCAAGAAAATTGTACGCGAACCAGGCGACCGGGCGAAAGTGGCTGTGATTAGCCATGACGACCGTATCGATCCAGTTGGTGCGTGCGTAGGCATGAAAGGCTCTCGCATTCACGCCGTTGTTCGCGAATTGGGCAATGAAAACATTGACGTTGTCCAGTGGACCGACGACAAACACGATATGATTAAGCGGGCGTTGTCGCCTGCTAACCCTGTTAAAGTGGTTTTAAACGACGATTTGACACCTCCTCGCGCCAAAGTAGTGGTGCGGGCCGACGAAGTTAGTCAGGCCATCGGTCGCGGTGGGATTAATATTCGTCTTGCATCAGCCCTTTGTGGATACGAAATCGACGTTTATCGCGAGATTTCAGAAGAAGAGGAAGATGTGGAAATCCAAGAGTTTTCCGATGAGATCCGCGAAGATATTCTCCAAAGTCTTCGTGACATTGGATGTGATTCTGCTCGAGCGGTACTCGAATTGTCAAAAGACGAGCTCATCCGCAGAACGGGTATTGAAGATGAAGACGCGCAGCACGTGCTAAACGTCATTCGGAAAGAGTTTGAAGAAGAATCAGGAGCAAGCGAGGGCAAAGTGGAATAATACAACTGTGATCCTACATCCTCCTGTTCTCCAAATCTCGACACATGTCAACAACGAATAAATTTAAAAAAGTCCGCCTGTTTCAATTAGCGAAGCAATTCAACGTATCAGTCGATGCGTTGGTTGTTCACATAGGTGAATCAGGTCACAAAGATGCCTTAACCGGATCCGGCATTAACGCTGCGATCACCACGGAAGAGGCATACGAAGACTTACTGGACTATTTTGCCGATGACCAAGTTCAGGCCGAACGGGTCCAGAAAAAACGCGCTGCTCGTCGTGACGATGATGGGGAAGGGGTTCATGAAAGTGATGCCGGAGCTACTGTAGTCCCGGTTGAGGTTGAACAGGAGCCTGTCGCAGTTGAAGAACCGGTTCAAGAGGAGGTTCTGCAACCAGAAACTCCAGAAGTACCGGTAATCGAAGACGTTCCCGTTGCAGCTGAGCCTGTTGCGGAAGTTGTTGCCCCAGTAGTAGAAGAAGCCAAGCCTGTTGAAGCCGTTGCGGAGCCGAAATCGGTTGAGCCGCAAGCAGATAAAAAAGGAGAAGCCGATTCGAAGAAAGAAGAAACAGCACCTGCGGTAGCTGTTCGAGGCGAAAAGGGCAAGGGAACCACAGCTCCAACTGCAGCTGAAAAAGCGGATTCAGATAAGGAAGAAAAGACACCAGTGTCTGAGAAAGCCAAGCCAGCTGAAACAGTCGCCGAGATCTTGGCCGTTTTGGATGACGAGGATGAAGACGACGAGGATGTCGAAGAGATTGAAGAAATCATTCCGGCTAAAGCTAAAGTGCCCGAAAAAGTTTTAGCAGCCGATCGATATCAGCTTACCGGAACCACTGTTCTCGGTAAAATTGATTTAGGTTCAGTAGAGGATTCCGAGCCTGGCGTTAAACGTAAACGGAAACGGAAACGGAAAAAAGTAGCGGGTGAAACGGATTCCGAACCAAAGGTAAAAGGCGAGGCAAAGGCAGCTCCTAATAAAGAGGATGCCAAAGCAAAAGGAAAAGGAAAACGCAAGAAAGGCCCTGCCGTTGACGAAAAAGACGTTGAAGCAACGCTTCACGAGACATTGCGTGAGCTACAAGATGGCGCAAGTAGAGTTCGTCAAAAAAGACGCCGTCAGCGTAGAGATACGCGTTCGGCCGAACGGGATCGGGCGGAAGAAGAATTGCAAGAAAAGTCGAGCATCCTTCAGGTCACAGAATTTGTGTCTACAGGTGAACTGGCAAACCTAATGGATGTGCAGGTGACTGAAGTTATCAGCACCCTGTTTGCAGCCGGGATGATGGTTTCTATTAACCAGCGTCTTGACGCAGATACCATTACGATTGTCGCGGATGAATTTGGATTCGAAGTGGAATTCATCACGGACTTTACTGCGACAGACATTGAAATTGAAGAAGATGCACCGGAAGACCTGAAATGGAGAGCTCCGGTGGTGACCGTAATGGGTCACGTTGATCACGGTAAAACCTCGTTGCTGGATTATATCCGAAGCGCGGACGTGGTAAAAGGTGAAGCAGGTGGTATCACCCAGCATATTGGTGCATACCAAGTTGTACTTGACGGCGGAAAAAACATAACCTTCCTCGATACACCGGGCCACGAAGCCTTTACGGCCATGCGTGCTCGTGGGGCGCAGGTGACAGACGTTGTAATCTTGGTGGTCGCCGCTGACGATGCCGTGATGCCTCAAACGATTGAGGCCATAAACCATGCGCAAGCAGCTGGCGTGCCTATGGTTGTTGCCATCAACAAGATTGATAAAAATGGTGCTAACACCGAACGCGTTATGCAGCAATTAGCTGATAAAAGCGTGTTGGTTGAGCAATGGGGTGGTAAAATCCAATGTGAGTTGGTTTCTGCCCACACCGGTCAGGGTATCCCAGAATTACTCGACAAAGTATTGCTTGAAGCGGAAATACTAGACTTAAAAGCCAATCCAGACCGAAACGCCGTTTGTACGGTTATTGAATCGCGTCTGGAAAAAGGACGTGGAAACGTTGCGACCGTTCTCGTGCAAAATGGGACCTTGAAAATTGGGGACCCATTCATTGCTGGTGTAGTTGCGGGTCGTGTTCGAGCCATGTTTGATGAGCGTGAACGCCGAATTAACGAAGTTGGGCCCTCCAGTCCAGCATTGGTTATCGGTCTTGATGGCGCTCCATCGGTTGGTGATACCTTCCTCGTACTTGATGACGAAAAGGAAGCGAAAGAATTGGCTTCAAAAAGACATCAGATTCAGCGCGAACAGTCGATGCGTCAACGTAAGCACATTACGTTGGACGAAATCGGACGTCGTTTGGCGCTCGGTCAGTTCAGAGAATTGAACTTGATCGTTAAAGGGGACGTAGGTGGATCGGTTGAGGCTCTTTCCGACTCGTTGATGAAGTTGGGTACCGAAGAGGTAGTGGTCAATATCATCCACAAAGGAGTTGGGGCCATTAACGAAAGCGACGTGGTATTAGCTTCGGCTTCGGACGCCATTATTATTGGTTTCCAGGTTCGTCCGGTTGTCAGCGCAAGGCAAGCTGCCGAACGCGAAGAAATCGATATTCGCTTGTATTCGGTGATCTACCAAGCCATCGAAGAAGTCCGAGATGCTCTAGAAGGGTTGCTTTCTCCGGATAGAGCTGAGAAAATTAACGGGGTTGCTGAGGTACGAGAGACCTTCAAAGTGCCTAAACAGGGTACGATTGCTGGCTGTCACATTATCGAAGGAAAAATACGACGTCCTGACAAGATCCATCTTATTCGGGAAGGTGTTGTTATTTATGATGGTACTTTGGCTTCACTTAAACGCTTCAAAGATGACGTTAAAGAGGTAACCTCTGGCTACGATTGCGGTATGGGCATTGTTGGGTTTAATGACCTCAAAGTGGGTGATCAAATCGAAGCATACGAAATCGTAGAGACCAAACGTACTTTGGAAAGATAGGCCTGTCGGAACATGAGCATACGTACAGAAAGAGTCGCTAGCCTGTTTCAACGCGAAATAGCGGGGATACTATCCCTTGAATACGCCGATTTACTGCATCCGATGGTGACAGTCACCGGCGTTCGGGTGACCAATGACTTATCTATTGCGTACATCTATCTGTCGGTGCTAGGTGATTCTAGCGCTCAAAAGCTTGCCGTACTGGCCAAGTTGAAGGACTATACGCCTAGGATCAGAAAAACATTGGGAAATGCCATTCGCCATCAGGTTAAAAGCATACCTGAACTGCGATTTTTTCTCGATGAAACCCTAGAAAACGCGTATAAAATGGATGAGCTTTTCGGCAAAATCAGAAAGGAAAGAGCGTCTAGAACAGGAGAGCCGGAAGTTGAAGATGATTCGACACCTTTATAATGGCAATTGCTCCTAATCCAGAAACAGTCCCCGTTTCTACAAAGGGAATCGGGATTGAAGCATGGGATCCACTGGTTATTCTGATCGACAAGCCGAAGGGATTAACGTCTTTTGACGTTATCCGCCGGTTGCGAAGAATTTCGCCGATTCGAAAAATCGGGCATGCTGGAACACTCGATCCCATGGCGACCGGATTGTTGATCTGTTTGTCAGGAAGAGCCACGAAGTTGATGGAACACTTCATGGGGCAGAAAAAGTCCTACACGGGCACCATTCGACTTGGAGAAACAACCCCGTCTTATGATGCGGAGACGGAAGTTTCAGAACGAAAAGATGCCTCTCATCTAACGGATGCCGACGTGGAAGACAAAAGAAAGCTTTTCATAGGTGATATCACGCAGCAAACTCCTGTCTATTCTGCGGTAAAAGTTGGCGGAGAAAGATTGTATAAGAAAGCTAGAAGAGGGGAGCGTGTTATCTTACCCTCACGTCATGTTTCCATTTATGCATTTGAGATTACCGCTCGACATGGCGCAGATGTATCCTTCCTCGTTGAGTGTTCTAGTGGTACGTATATTCGAAGCATAGCGCACGAATTTGGAGAAGCGCTGGGCGTAGGTGGACACTTAATCGAACTTCGAAGAACGGTTTCTGGTGGTTTTAACGTAGATCAGGCCTGGCCGCTACAATCTTTACTCGATGGATAACACAATTCAATTCGGTAAACCGCTTGGACCGCCATCCGTCTTGACCATCGGAAGTTTTGATGGCATTCACCTTGGGCATCAAGCGATTTTAAACCTTGTTCTGGAGGAGGCCAAAAAATTTGGCTACCAGTCTATTGTCGCCTCATTTGATCCGCATCCCAGGGAGGTACTCTTCGGAGATTGCCCAGAATTACTTGCACCGGGCCTCGAGCGCACCGAGTTGTTGGCCGCTTATCCCATTGATTCGTTCACATTAATTCGGTTTGACAAGGCGCTGGCCCAAAAGAGTGCCGATTCGTTTGTGAGAGACGTGATCGTGGGTCATTTTAATGCCAAAACGGTCGTTATTGGGTATGACCATCGTTTTGGTCACGATCGCAGAGGTGATGTACATCTATTACACAAACTGGGAGCTGAATTAGGGTTTTCAGTCGTTGAATGCGGCAAGGTGGAGGTCGATGGTTCGACGGCTTCCTCGTCATCTATCCGAGATGCACTTTTGGCCGGAAAGGTTGACTTGGCCAGCTCCCTTTTGGGTCGTTATTATTCCCTCTCAGGAACGGTTGTGCACGGAGACGGCAGAGGGAAACGCATAGGAATAGCCACAGCAAACATCGGGCTAATGACCGAAAACAAGCTGAAACCGGCAAATGGCGTTTACGCGGTAAAAGCCGAGGTAAGTGGATATGCTAAACGATTTAGTGGCATGATGAATATTGGAACCCGACCGACTTTCGATGGCGGGAGTGAAATAAGACTTGAAGTGCACCTATTTGAGTTCGACCAAGACGCCTACGATCGTGAAGTTCGTGTTGAATTCGTTGAAAGAATCCGGGATGAACGTAAATTCGAGTCGGTGGACGCTCTTATTCAGCAACTTAATGTTGATAGAGATCGTTGTACTGAGCTATTACGCAAAATTGCGTAGTAGCGGGGCAGCTTGCCCCAATGGATAGGATTCGGTTTCAGAGGTGTTTTAGGCTTGGTAGTTAAACACCTTGACAACACTCAGCCTCTGAATGTCGGGTTCTTCTTTAGCATGGTATTAATCTAAAGAGGTTCTCACGTGATAACACCAGACCAAAAAAAGAAGCTAGTAGAGCAATTTGGCAAGACGTCTTCCGACACCGGTACGTCTGAAGTTCAAATTGCTATTTTTAGCACTCGCATTGCTGAATTAACAGAACACCTGAAAATTCACAGCAAAGACCATTCAACACGCCGTGGACTACTAAAGTTAGTAGGTAAAAGACGTCGTTTGTTGAATTATCTGATGGAAGTGGATATCGAAAGGTATCGTTCTATCATAGCAGAATTGAATATCCGTAAGTAGCGGTTGTACGGCGCGTTCGAAGTTTCGAACGCGCCGTACTCGTTTATTTGCACACCTTCCAACATCTTTTCCTGGTTCGGTGTGTAACGGTAAGGCGCCGTGACACAAAGGTATAAGTCCTTGTCACACAAGGCATTAGGCGTCTTGCTTTATTGTATGTGTAGGAAAGGAAGAATAAAAGACAATTGAATATGTCAGAAGCAACAATCCAGGAAATTGAATACGCACCTGGAAAAGTATTATCCATCGAGACCGGTCGTTTAGCTAAACAAGCTGACGGCGCCGTTGTGGCTCGAATTGGAGACACCATGGTAATGTGTACTGCGGTTCTCGCAAGAGAAGTCCGTGAGGGACAGAACTTTTTCCCCCTAACGGTCGATTACCGTGAGAAATTCTGTGCTGGAGGTAAAATTCCAGGAGGATTTATTAAAAGAGAAGGTCGTTCAACCGACAAAGAAACGCTTTCTTCTCGCATCATTGACCGGGCACTCCGCCCGTTATTCGGCGATAACTTCTTCAATGAAGTGCAGATTATCTGTAGTGTTATCTCGGCCGACGATGAAAACGACGGTGATGTGATCGCCGGTGTTGGGGCCTCTGCAGCCTTGTTGCTAGCAGGCGCACCATTTGATGGCCCTATTGCAGAAGTACGCGTTGGTCGTGTAGATGGCGCATTTATCGTAAACCCAACCATCGAAGAATTGCTTTCTTCGGATATGAACTTGGTTGTGGCCGGTAAAAAAGATGCGATCGTGATGGTTGAAGGCGAAATGGACGAGGTATCTGAAGAAGATATGCTCGATGCATTGGCCGTAGCCCACGAATCGATCAAGAAACTATGTCAGGGACAAATTGACTTGGTTAAGGCCTTTGGTGGCGCAAAAACTTTCGAATTTACTCCTGTCGGATTGCCTGAAGGTGTAGTAGAAGCCGTTCGCGCTTATGCCGCTGATCGTTTGGAAAAGCATATTCTTATGCCTTATTCCAAAGAAACCTTTTATAGTGGAATTTCTGAAATCAAAGCAGAAGTCGTAACCCACTTTTTAGGTGAAGGCGAAACGGCTGTTGCAGCAACTGAACAAGGTTGGACCAAATCAGACATCAAAGAAGCCGTTGGCAAAGTTGAGTCTGATGTGATGCGCGAACTCATCATGCGTGACGGTCGTCGTATCGACGGTCGTGGTTTAACTGATGTACGTAACATCTGGACCGAAGTAGGTTACCTGCCTCGCGTGCATGGTTCTGCTATCTTTACACGTGGTGAAACACAGGTTATTTCTAGTGTTACGCTCGGTACAGGCAAAGACGTACAACCAGTTGACCAGGTATTTGATACCAAAGACAAATCATTCTACCTCCATTATAGCTTCCCTCCATTTAGTGTCGGAGAAGCTAAATTTTTACGCGGACCTGGTAGACGTGAGATTGGTCACGGAATGTTAGCTGAACGTGCTTTGCAGGCCATGATTCCCTCACAGGATGAATTTCCTTACACCATTCGCATCAATGCGGACGTATTGGAATCAAATGGTTCTTCTTCCATGGCGAGTGTTTGTTCTGGTTCAATGGCCATGATGGATGCCGGTGTACCGCTTCGCAAAGCTGTTTCAGGTATTGCCATGGGTATGATCTCCGATGGAAAGCGTCATGCTATTCTCACCGATATCCTCGGTACAGAAGACCACCTTGGCGACATGGACTTTAAGTTGACCGGTACCAGAGACGGTATTACGGCTTGCCAGATGGACATCAAAATTGCTGGCCTAAGCCACGAATTGATGTCAAAAGCCCTTCACCAAGCAAAAGAAGGCCGCTTACACATTCTGGACATCATGGATGAAACACTCGCCGAATCGCGGATGGATCTTTCCCCATATGCTCCTCGATTAACACAGATCACCATTGATTCCAGCTTTATCGGAGCGGTTATCGGGCCAGGTGGGAAAGTTATTCAAGGTATTCAGCGCGAAACCAACACGGTTATTGAAATCCGTGAAGAAGACGGCGTTGGTATTGTAGTCATCGCAGCGACAAACGGTGAAGATGCCGAAGCGGCACTTGAAATTGTTCGTGGAATCGTAACGGTTCCTGAGGAAGGTCAAGACTACGAAGGTACCGTTCGTAAAGTCGAAGGGTTTGGAGCCATTGTTGAGATTCTTCCTGGTAAAGAAGGACTTCTGCACGTTTCTGAGCTTGACTACGGTTACGTTGACAACGTTCACGATTACCTAGAAGTAGGAGACAAAATCAAAGTCCAACTTATTGAAGTTCGTGGCGATGGTAAACTTCGCTTCAGCCGTAAACCTTTCCTTGAAAAGCCTGAAGGCTACGAAGAGCGTCCGCGCGAACGTAGAGATGATGGCGGTGGAAGAGGCCGTGGCGGTGATCGCGGTCGCGGTGGCAGAGATGGTGGCAGAGGCCGCCGCTAAAGTACCTGGGTAAATTGTGGCCCAGATCCTGAAAGAGCGGGGGCCAAATGGCCCCCGCTCTTTTCTTATATCCGATAATGACTGATTTGAACTAACCTGAAAAGTATGCCCGATTCTTTCCAAAAGACGATCCTATCCAATGGCGTGCGCGTCATTTCCGAACACATCCCATCGGTCCGTAGCATTTCTGTCGGCGTATGGATTGACGCAGGGAGTAGGGATGAATCGGATACCGAAAGTGGAATGTGCCATTTTATTGAGCACATGGTGTTCAAAGGCACCGATAAGCGACGGATGCATCACATTGCGCAACGAATGGAGAATGTCGGCGGCTATTTAAATGCATTCACCTCAAAAGAATACACCTGTTTTTATGCTCGAAGCCTGGATGAGCACCTTCCTAGAGCGTTAGACACGGTCATTGACCTCGTTCACACCCCTACATTTCCTGAAAAAGAGATTGAGAAGGAAAAGGATGTGATTGTGGAGGAGATGAAGATGTACGAAGACACCCCGGACGATCGCATCTTCGATCATCTCGACAAAGCCTTATACCCCGATTCTACGATGGGGCGACCCATTATCGGGACAGAGGAGACCGTTCGGTCGTTCTCTCGTGATGGCCTGATTGGATTCCTAGACCGGAAATACACCGAAAGCAATACCATAATTGCTATTGCTGGAAATGTAGACCATGCCAAGGCGGTTAAATTGGTGGAGAAATTTTATTCCAATCCACCCAAAAAGGTGCACCAGCCTCAGCGCAACGATATTTCTTTGTATACCCCGGTATCTTTTTCGGAAAAACGTCCGGTTCAGCAAGCCCACCTGATTGTGGGGACGCGCGCCTACGATGTTCACGATCCCAAACGAGTTGCTCTTTCCGTACTTAACACCATCTTGGGAGGCGGGATGTCGAGTCGTTTGAATCAAAATATTCGAGAACGATACGGCTATTGCTATAACATCTATTCGTTCAACAATTTGCATTCGGATGTTGGAGATTTCGGTGTTTATATGGGTACGGATGCTTCCAAAGTGGAGCACTCTGTTAAGCTGATCTTCAAGGAGTTCGACAAACTGCTTAAAAAATCCGTGACCAAGACGGAGCTCGATCGCGCAAAAAGTCAGGCAAAAGGCTCCATCATGCTAGGGCTTGAAAGCATGGGAAGTCGCATGATGCGCATTGGCCGCCAAGAATTATATTATCAGCAATACCACTCTCTAGACTCTATTTTGGCTATGATTGAGGGGGTTACCTTGTCTGATATTGTTCAAGTAACCGAAGAAATATTGCAACCGGATCGGTATTCGACGTTGACCATCATACCAGAAACAACAGCATAATGAAGATATTAGTCACTGGAGGAGCGGGATTTATTGGATCCCACATTGTAGACGCACTGGTATCGCGTGGACACGACGTACACGTGGTGGATGACCTCTCTGGGGGATACCGAGATCAGGTAAATGAAAAGGCTACCTTCCACGAATTGGATATTCGGGACAAAGCCATTCACTCTATTTGGCAAGCCAATCGGTTTGAAGTGCTGTTTCATTTAGCCGCACAAATGGATGTTCGGAAATCCGTAGCAGACCCGTCATATGACGCCGACATTAATATAGGTGGCCTACTCAATCTGATGGAAGCAGGTAGAAGCAACGGGCTGAAAAAAGTGGTGTTTTCTTCGACAGGAGGGGCCATTTACGGGGAGCCGGAGCATGTGCCTCAAACGGAAAATCACACGCTCCAACCGCTTTCTCCCTACGGTATTACGAAGTTGTGTTCAGAGAAATATCTTCATTTCTACAAAGAAACACATGGCGTTGCTTACGTAGCGTTGCGTTATGGTAATGTGTATGGCCCGCGCCAAAACCCTCATGGCGAAGCCGGTGTGGTCGCCATATTTGCGGAAAAAATGCTGGATGGCAAGCATCCCACCATTTTTGGAGATGGGTTACAAACACGCGATTATGTCTTCGTTTCCGATGTAGTGGCGGCCAATATGGCTGCCTTATCGTATCCCCAATCGGATGTTTTTAATGTCGGAACAGGCGTTGAAACCAACGTAGTGCAGTTGTTCAGGGTACTGCGTGATGCATTAGCACCAGAGATGACCGAATCGTTTGCTGCGGGTAAACCCGGTGAGCAAAAGCGCTCTGTTTTGGATTATTCCAAGTCTGAAACCGTTTTAGGTTGGACGCCACAAGTAGATGCTACACAAGGACTTAATCTGGTAGCAGAATGGTTTTCACAAAAGAAAGCAGCGAATAGCTGATGTACAAGGTTCGGCTTCAACAATTTGAAGGTCCGCTGGACTTATTGCTCTTCTTTTTGCGAAGGGACGAGTTGGATATCCATGATATACCCATTTCTTCGATTGCCGATGAGTTTCTTCAGTATGTAAAATACATGGAAGAGGTCGACCTCGATGGAGTGGGCGATTTTCTTTACATGGCGGCCGTTTTGATCAGCATAAAAGCGCGCATGCTGCTTCCATCACAGGAGTTGGATGAGGAAGGAGAGCCGATCGACCCCCGGCAGGAATTGGTCGAGCGGCTCCTCGAATATGTCCGGTACAAAGAAGCCACAGAAAATTTAGAGGAAAAGTTCGCAGAGCGCAGCCTTCGATTTAACCGCGGAGCCGCTTCAAGTCAAGACGCGCTGAAAGAGACCGTTCAAGAGGAATTGGTTGAAGCGACCGTATTTGATTTAATTACAGCGCTAAAACGAGTTTTGACGGCCGCTCCGGACGAGATCTATCACGAAATTAAAACCGAGTCGTATACCCTACAAGAACAACGAGCCTTCTTAAAAACAACCTTAACGGTAGGCGAGAAGGCTTCTTTTGTTCAAATTGTTACTGGTCACACCAAACCCTTTATAATCACTACCTTCCTGTCCATTTTGGAAATGGCACGCCTCCAAGAAATTGATATATTCATATCCAGTGATGCAAGCGACTTTTTTGTTCGGTTAACAGGAATTACAGCGGAACTAGAAGAGGATTTTGAAGGAAAGGCCCCAGACAATGAGTAAATCTTCTATTAATAGCCAGGGAAATGAAGGCACCGATGCCTCGAATGTTCAGCCTTTAGGCTCGACGCGACTTGAGAATGCCATTGAAGGGCTCATATTCGCTACGGAAGATCCAATTAGCCCCAAATTGCTGGCTCAAACTTATTCGGAGGTCTCTGGTGAAGATGAGCCGTCGACGCAAGA
>JAURGV010000109.1 GCA_030833605.1 Rhodothermales bacterium | reverse complement strand
CGATTCCTGGGGACGAAATGTCGTTTGCCTTCATGGCACAAGCTTATGCTTCCCTAGGACAGGTAGATAAAGCCGCTGAAATTTGGCGACTTGCAGAACCGTTGATTCTACACAGGCTCGAACATCCGACGTCCACCAACGATTTGAACCGAACGGCCCGTTTTATCGAGGTTATTCGAGGTGCGTATCTTGAAGTGAGAGACTTTGAAGGGTACGTCAGGTTCATGAATGGCTTAGCTGAGATAACCGGTGACACGGCGTATCAGCCTACAGCACAAGAGGTTGAAGCGATGTTCGACACCATGAACAGTGACTCCTTGCAAGACCCACAGTAATACCAATGTGGGTCCGTGCCGATTGAACGAAGCTTCTACGGGGGCCTAGCGCCAAACTAGTGGATAACGGCGATCAATCCGGTGCGGGAATGCCCCGACGCTTCTACGCGATAGGAGTACATTCCAGCAGGCAAGGCGGCAGTGTCCAGCGTAATTTCTCCTTCACCAGCGGAGAAAAACTCGGATTCCGATTGGGCGACTACGCGGCCGACCCCGTCATACAAGAAGCTCTTGACGGTACTGGAGATGTCCAGTGAAAAAGCAATGGCAACCGCTCGGTCCGCTGGATTAGGAAATGCCGTTTTGAGGGTCAAACGCTCAGGAAACGTCTGGCTTTCGACGGCTGTGTTGCCAGCAAAAGTAACCGCTGCCGAAGTAGTGTAGATGTAATCATTGAAATTCGTGTCGTCCCCGTTTGCGGCGTTTCCTGCTGCATAAAACGTAACATCGGTCGCATTTTCGGTTGGTGGAACCCATCGAATTAACCACTGATAGGTGTCTGCCGCCCTAGGCGCAGTGGCTGCATGAGTCACATACGTAGCCAATCCAAAATCTGAAAACTGAGTGCCATCGGTGACTTCAAAGCGACCCGACATGGCTCCGTTGGTGTCTCGAACGGTGATTTGAAATCCGAATCGAGCTGCTCCCGGCTTGGAGGTACGTACCACTAAGTCAATCGGTGATCCGCCGTCATACGTGGCTGGCGCCTCGATCACTACAGAGCCGTCTCCCGAGTTCACCGCGTTAGAAACGTGGCATCCTCCATCTGCGCAGGTGAGGTCTCCAGGGGCTCCTGTTCGCCCTGCAGGAGCACCCGATGAAAGCAAGGAAGCAGCCATTAAACTCAAGCTACATCCAACAACAAGAAACGATAGGAGCGAATGGTTTTGCTTCGACATGAAATCAGACCCCGCTTAAACCGAAGGTCGAATAACCAACGGATGCGTGGACTCGTTGAGTTTTAAGGAATAAGAACCCGGTTCAAAGGTCCCTTCTAAGTCCATGTAATACCGATAGGGACGCAGTACACTTGCACAAACAGCTCCTTGCGGTCGGCGCATGGTCAAGGTGGCCAAGATTAAGTTGCCGGCTCGCTGCTGATCAATACTATGCAGCTCGGAACAGGAATCCGGAAAGGCACCTTTGATTAACACTTCTACCTTGTACTTGGAGGAAGCGGTATTACCGATTGGATCGGCTTTGGCCTGACGAATTACTACAGATTCATAGGTTGCGTCGAAAAAACGATACTCAACGGCTTCGTCGGCTGGGGAAATGACGATGGTCTGACGGCCATCATCTCCGGTTCCGACTTCCCGCTGCCCAAATTTCTCTTCGTTTCTCAGGTTTTCGATGGTTTTGCACCCACCTAACAAAATCACAGCCATTAAAAAGGATGCGAATGTTGTGGTGTATCGAAATCCCATATCGAACTCGCTGGTTTAATCTTTAAGCAATGCTACGTTTGAGGCGTCCCCGGTTTCATCAACCGTGGCATGAGGAGCATCTCCCCAAAGTCGTTCCAAGGCGTAATATTCTCTTTGTTCAGGTAAGAAAACATGCACAACGAGATCCACATAATCCATGAGAACCCAATTGTAGTGATCCGTGCCCTCCGTGTGCCAAGGACCTTCGCCGGCTTTTTCTTTCAAATTCGCACGTACTGAGGCCACAATCGCCTTAACCTGGATATCAGAATCACCAGACGCGACTATAAAAAAGTCAGCAATTCCACTTACACCGCGAACATCAAGTACTTCGATGTTCCTACCTTTTTTCTCAAGGATGGCATCTACAGCTATTCGAGCAATCGTTTTTACAGGTGCCGGTGTTTTTCGTTTTTTGTCTTTCGTGCGCTCGGGGACGGCGATACGCGCATCGAGTTTTAAATCAGTAATCTTCAGAATACAAGCTCCCTGGTACAACAGACCAGAATTTCAATCGAACAGCTAGTTGGTTGAATCGGATTCAGCAGCTTCTAATTCGCTGGGGTCGAGTTCAACTTTCCATGGTTTCAAGTCGGCAAAGTTCTTGCCTAAAATGATAGTCGCATCTAAGAAATACTCCAATTTGATGTCTTGAATTATTTCTTCGACCGGCATCCCAACAGCCAAGGCTACTTGTTGAGCGGCATCGAGGTTTCCTATACGATCTTGGATCACTGATTTTTCTAGATAAACTAGTTTTCCGTCCACTTTTTCCACCTCATATCCCTCAGATTCCAACTTCTGTAAGATACCCTCTTTCGCATTCCCCATTTCCACCACATCGAAGCCCTGATCCCTCAAATAATCCATCATTTCACGAGCCAATCCATTTCCTCCAGAGGCGTTCAAAACTTGGACTTGAATAATGGTACCTAACAAATTTCCTGGGTTGTCCAACCGGTGGGGGTCGGGTTGCTCGGTTGTTACGCGTATGAAGAAAGCATACACCAACACCATAGCCACCCCAAAAGTCACCAATATGCCGATATTTAAAAGCCAGTTGTTGACGCGCGTGGTCACGTTAATCCTCGAAAGGGTATATGTCAGTGTGAGAAATCAAAAGCGCGGCAAAGAATGCTTCTTTGCCGCGCCTAATACGTACTAAATAGGTAGAACTAACACAATGAACCGATCCTATCTAAGGCGGTCATTGAAGAATAAATCTCGGCTGGCACGGCCATAATCAACCATAAATACACTTCCACCAGTCCGATTATAGGCGTTGTATCCAATACCATTGTACCCATCACCGTATCCATATGGATTCATGAACGAACCGTATGGATTCTGTCTAAACGATAGATGCAGTTCCATATTCTCTTTTGGACGGTAAGCCAGTTCAGCGTTTTTTACAAAAATGCGGCTGTCTGATTGACCGGTTAAACTCATCCCACTTTGGCTGCCAAGCGGAGAATATCCTGCAGCGACTTCTACGCGTCCAGCGAGCTTAGAGCTAAACTGCCATTGCATGGAATTAGTATACATGGACAAGCTGTTTCCACCAAATGAGGACAATTCAAACGAATGACTCATTTTGAAGTGCTCAGGAGAAAAGTACTTGTTCAATGAAAAACCAGCACCACCCTGATCGTACAAAGGAACCGAAGTTGCAGCAGCATTACCTGCCGAACGAAGCTGCGCTTGAGCAGGAACGCTCAAAAACAACGCTGAAATTACAAGAAAAGCTAAAAAAGAAGTTCGCATATTCTTTTGGTCTCATGCAGAAACTGTTGGAGGTCCGAATGTCGTATAATAGAGAGGCTTACGGTTCAAATCAAGAACGTTCCGCGTGCCCTATTATTTTGTTTGGTTAGAAATATTTATTCGTCGCACATCGCATGTCCTCCCCATCCGTCATTTTAGGTATTGAAACATCGTGTGACGACACTGCAGCGGCGGTTATTGTGGATGGAAAACTCGCCTCTAGTGTTGTTTCATCGCAACAGATCCATGCGATATATGGCGGTGTTGTTCCAGAAGTAGCTTCTCGCGCCCATGAAAAGTGGCTCGTAACGGTCGTCGAAAAGGCGCTAGCGGATGCCGGGGTGTCTAAATCCGACCTCACGGGACTTGCCGTTACGCACGGGCCAGGGTTGATCGGGTCGCTTATGGTGGGCGTTTCCTTCACAAAAGCGCTGTCGGTTGGATTGGGCATTCCATTCGTGGGGGTAAATCATCTTGAGGGCCATCTCGCTTCCCTCATGCTTACCGACCCTGCTCCTCCCTTTCCGCATTTATGTTTAGTCGTATCGGGTGGGCACACGCAACTCATGCAAATCGATGGCTTCGCAAGCTACCGCATTTTGGGCGCGACGCGTGATGATGCTGCAGGCGAAGCATTCGATAAAGTCGGGAAAATACTTGGTCTCGAGTATCCTGCGGGACCTAAAATTGACCAACTGGCCGCTGGCGGAAATACGGCCTATCACGCGTTTCCTAGAACCCGGCTCAAAGGGTATGATTATTCCTTTTCTGGAATTAAAACATCTGTTCTATATTACCTTAATGCCTTTCCTGAAAAGGAACGCGACCAAATCTTGACTGATTCCATGGCGGATGTTTGTGCGTCCTTCCAGGAAGCCGTCGTCGACATGCTAGTTGCTCCGGTTAAAGCGGCCATTCGAGAAACCGGAGTTAAACAAATTGGTCTAGTAGGGGGTGTATCTGCGAATTCGCGATTGCGCGCTCGCATGAAACAATTGACCGATTCAGTCGGAGGCGCTCTTTTTGTACCGGAAATGACCCTCTGTATGGATAATGCGGCGATGATCGCTGCGGCAGGACACGTTCGCCTTACCCAGAATGAGTCTAGTCCTTTAACATTAACCGCCGATCCTGCTTTAAAACTAATTTGAGCAATCTGAACGAAATAAAAAATCGCATCGAAGCCTTGCGGGCACTTTCGGATCCTGAACAACAGGTCGATATCACGGCGTGGCGCGATCAAATTGACGCGATTGATCAAATACTGATGCTCTTATTGAACGAACGGTCGGTTTGCGCAAACTACATTGGTCACATTAAGAAAGAATTGAATCTGCCTATTTATGTGCCAGAGCGGGAAAAAATAGTCCTCGAAAATGTACTAAAAGGCAATCCGGGACCGTTAGATGACACCGCAATACGGGCACTTTTTGAACGTATTGTCGATGAGACGCGCTCGCTGGAGCGACGCAAGTACCAAAACCCCAACCCCTAATCGCATTCAACGTGGCAAGCAAATTGCACATATCCGGATCGACACTTTGGAAGATTGCCGCTTTCGGATTTGTTTTGGCTCTTGGTACGGTTTACATCGGTTGGGATCAATTCCTTCGCGATGGCACCACCGGGTTTAACGAACCCCTAGCCTTCAATGTTTACCCTGATGGGTCCATTGAACAGCTAGCTGATTCGTTAGTCGAAAATGATATCCTTTCAAAAAAAAGCGGCTTTTTATGGCTTGCTAAACTCACCGGATGGGAAGATCAAATCAAAGCAGGTCATTACGAAGCTAAAGTAGGCTCGTCCAATAAGGATCTGCTCTCGATGCTTCGACGAGGAGAGCAAACACCGATCCACATGGTTGTGCCCGGCGGCACCAGAAAAGAGCGTCTCATACGTAGCATGGCCCGGAAAATGGCCTTTTCAGACCAAGATCTTACGGCTGCTTTGAACGATGTTGCTTTGGCAGAAGAGCTAGGCACCGATACCACCCATTTGTGGGCAGCCATGATACCCGATACGTACTTCTTCTTTTGGCTCGCAAAGCCTGAGGATGTGATTCGTAAGATTAAAACGAGGTACGACAACATTTATCAGTCGGCCAAAGAATCTGGAGCGTCCATTCCTGAAAATCTAACAGCCGACGAAGTGCTTCGCATGGCCGGCATAGTCGAATGGGAATCCGCCTTCGTCCCGGAAAAAGCGACCATCGCAGGGGTCTATTTTAACAGGATAAAGAACAGGTGGCCACTGCAAGCCGATCCTACGGTTCAATATGCCATCATGAAGCGTGAAGGAGAGAAACGCAGACTCTTGTTCAAGGATTATGAACTCAGAGACCCGTACAACACGTACCGGTTCAAGGGACTACCTCCAGGACCAATCACTAACCCTTCGCTAACCTCAATTGAAAGTGTTTTGAAGCCCGAGGAGCACGGTTACTTCTTTTTTGTTGCCAAAGGCGACGGCCAACACCTGTTCAGCCGCACGCTGTCTGAGCACACCAAGAAAGCGCAGGAATACTATCGGATCATGCGACAACGAAGAGCTGAACAAGCCGCAAAGGCTTCAGCCTCCGACTAACTCCCTCGTTAGATACCGAAAGAAACGCCCAATTTAAACTGGCTGCGAGATACTTCTTCCGTAACAAATGGCGCGTTCCCGACTTCGTTATACACTTCGTACACGTCATCAAACGATTCCACCATCCAGCCCAGATCGGCGCGAAACGTGTCGCCCACTTTGTATCCTAATCCAAGGCTGTAGTAGGTACGATCCGCATTAAATGACGAACTGCCAATCGATGATGAGGCGTGTGGATCAACATTAGTTGCGAACCCACCACGAATCACCAAGCTGCTTGTGACGTCGTAGGAAACGCCAATCCGAGTGTTGGTTACGGCATTGAGGCCGCGCTTAATCGCTCTGTTTTCGTCATTAAATGCGTAGGAATCGGAATCCATGGTCATTTGAGACCAGTCGACCAATTCAAAGTCGGCAGAAAAGGTCGCTCCCATCACTGAATAAGCCCCCCCTACCCCTAACTTCCAAGGCGAGGTTACGGAATACGAGAAGGAACCGGTTCCAGCATCCTGGTCTTCCCCACCATAGGAAAATGAATCCCCATTATCGAACCGGGTTGAAAGGATGGTGCTGTACTTATCATCGATCGAATAATAGGTCGGCGTTTCAATGGTTAGACCTAATTTTAACTCGGGATTAACGAGCGCAGAGACACCAAAACGCAATCCTGCACCCACAACGTCCGAGGATACCTGTTCGTTGAAGCGCAAATAATCGAAATCTGTGGTGCCATTGAAGCCGTCGTTGGCGTCATTAATGTCGGCTTCCTCGAGCTCGCGAGAAAACGAATACGAGCCAAAAGGTACTGTTAGCGAAGCACCGACCATTACATTGGGAGCCACTTCCACAGAACCTCCAAAATTCAATTCGGACATCCTTCCCGTTTCATCTACAATTCCGTTTTGAGAAACGGTACCGGCGGAAACGGCTGGATTAAACGGAACCGCATCGCCAGCGTCGAGCTTTCCTTGATCTAAATCAATGGCATATGTTTCATAGGCCAAAAACGAAAGGGTTCTATCGAATTCCGGGAAATCACCTTCTGCGTCCGTACGAATGGTGAACTCGCTCGATAAAGGCATGAGGTAATCCGTGAGCGAGTTGGCGTTGTTTTCTCCGCCGTACAAAAGGCTACGTTCGAACGTTGAAACCTGATGAAAACTGGCTCCTACTACCATAGAACCCCGTGAAGTAGGCACTTTAAACAAATAAGCCATGCTGCCTAAGCTCGTATTGGTCACGTCGTTGCTCAAAAATGACGTAGAACCAGGCGCTTTAAACGTTCCATCTTCTTGCGTGCGGCTCATGGCAAGTCCACCGCTAAAGTAAGAGCCTTTTGCCCACCCAAGCCCGGCTGGGTTACTCACGAACGCCGAACCATCAGAAACGCCTGCAACACCTGTCCCAGCAACGCCCATACTAAAGGCGCTCACCCCTGGCATTTTCCGGGCAAAACGGAACGCATCGTCTCCGGTTTGTGCTTGGGAT
>JAURGV010000108.1 GCA_030833605.1 Rhodothermales bacterium | reverse complement strand
TTATGGAAGGCAATTTTTCAAATCGTGTTAGAGACGTCATTTCTTACAGCCGTGAGGAAGCAATCAGGCTAGGACACGATTACATCGGTACTGAACACTTGCTTCTCGGGATTATTCGCGAAGGGGAAGGCATAGCGGTAAAGATTCTCCGCAATTTGGGGTCGGACTTGTTTAAGCTTAAAAAGTCTATTGAGGATACCGTTCGGAGTACCGGCGGAACGTTAACGGTTGGTAATATCCCCCTGACTAAACAGGCCGAAAAAGTATTAAAAATCACGTATCTCGAGGCAAAGCTTTATAAAAGCGATGTGATTGGGACGGAGCACTTGTTGCTCAGTTTGCTGCGTGACGACGAAAACCTAGCGGCTCAAATTTTGCAGCAGGGCTTCTCGGTTACCTACGATGCGGTTCGAGCTGAGTTGGACACCATCATTAGCGGTACCACGTCTACCAATCCTGCAACACCCTCTGCTTCGGGCGGTCCTGGTGGGCCAGGGAAAAATCCCGGTTCGGGTCGTCCATCTGGTTCAAAAGATCGGGGTTCCAAAATGGAAAAGAGCAAAACGCCTGTACTAGATAATTTTGGCAGAGATCTTACTTCTTTGGCTGAAGAAGACAAATTGGATCCTGTTGTCGGAAGAGAATCAGAAATTGAGCGGGTAGCGCAGGTTCTTTCCCGACGCAAGAAAAACAACCCGGTACTCATTGGTGAGCCTGGGGTTGGTAAAACGGCGATCGCAGAAGGATTGGCAATTCGAATCGTGCAGCGACGTGTTTCCAGAGTGCTTTACGGCAAGCGCATTGTCACGCTTGATTTGGCTGCATTGGTCGCGGGCACTAAATACAGAGGCCAGTTCGAGGAGCGCATGAAAGCGGTCATGAACGAGCTTGAAAAAAGCCCCGACGTGATTCTGTTCATCGACGAATTACACACCATTGTTGGTGCTGGAGGGGCTTCTGGAAGTTTGGATGCTTCAAACATGTTCAAACCGGCCCTTGCTCGTGGTGAAATACAATGCATTGGTGCTACTACGCTCGACGAATACCGCCAGCACATTGAAAAAGATGGCGCATTAGACCGGCGATTCCAAAAAATATTAGTCGACCCGGCAACGCCTGCGGAAACCGTAGAGATCCTGAAAAACATCAAGGATAAATACGAGTCCCACCACAATGTGCGATTTACAGAAGCGGCGATCGAAGTGACGGTAAAAATGTCTGAGAGGTATATTACAGACCGTTTCTTACCGGACAAAGCCATCGATGTTATGGATGAAGCGGGAGCGCGCGTCCATTTGAAAAACATTAAGGTCCCAGAGGAGATTGTAAAGCTCGAAACCGAGGTCGAAGCGGTTAAAGAAGAAAAGAACCGCGTGGTCAAGAGCCAGAAGTTTGAAGAAGCGGCCCGCTTAAGAGATACCGAGAAAAAGCTCCTCGAGGAACTCGAAGCCGCTAAAAAAGACTGGGAAGAAAAAGCCGAAAGCGAAATTCATGACGTAACCGACCAGGATATTGCTGAGGTGATCGCCATGATGACCGGTGTTCCGGTCGATAAGATTTCCGAACCGGAAACCAGGAAGTTGCTCCACATGGATATTGAGCTTCAAGGCCAGGTTATTGGGCAGCAAGAAGCGATCAAAAAGCTCGCTAAAGCCATCCGCCGTACCCGTGCTGGTCTCAAAGATCCAAAACGACCTATTGGTTCATTCATTTTCCTAGGTCCTACAGGCGTTGGGAAAACAGAATTAGCTAAAAAGCTCACACAGTACTTGTTCGATTCGCAAGATGCCTTGATTCGCATCGACATGAGCGAGTACATGGAAAAGTTCTCCGTATCCCGTCTGGTAGGTGCGCCTCCTGGATACGTGGGGTATGAAGAAGGCGGTCAATTGACCGAAAAAGTGCGTCGTAAGCCGTATTCAGTCATTCTATTGGATGAAATTGAAAAGGCGCATCCTGATGTCTTCAATATTCTGTTGCAAGTTCTGGATGATGGCCTTCTAACCGATGGTCTTGGACGAAAAGTTGATTTCCGGAATACGATAATCATCATGACGTCGAATATTGGCGCGAGGGATATTAAAAACCTCGGAAAAGGCATTGGTTTCTCTCAAACAGAGCAAGAGTTCAATTACCAAACCATGAAGTCGACGGTTGAAGACGCTCTAAAGCGTGTTTTCAACCCCGAATTCCTGAATCGTATTGACGACGTGATTGTGTTTAGTCCATTGGATAAAAAACATATCCACGAGATTATCGATCTCATGGCAGCGGAATTATTTGGACGTGCGGCGGAAGTAGGGATTACCGTTGAACTCGAAGAGTCTGCCAAGAAGTTTTTGGTGGACAAAGGGTATGATGCCAAGTTCGGTGCGCGTCCGTTGCGTCGTGCGCTGCAGAAATACGTGGAAGACCCGATGGCCGAAGCCATTTTGGGGCATGATCTCGGTGACAACGACACCCTAATTATCACCTACGACGAAAAGAAAGATACCGGGGAATTGTCGTTCCGTAAGAAACCTACCAAAAAGAAAAAGGCTTCTAAAAAAACGGATGCGGACGAAACGGGAGACGCGGCAACAGACGATGCTGTCGATGAGGCTGCGGATTCCGAAGCAAAAGAATAGGGTCGCTGAGGCTAGGTGTAGGGCTGGGACTGGCGTAACGCTTTACCCCAACGTCCAGTTAACTCCTTTTCCTTCTTCAGGGTGTGGAAAATTCCAGGATACGGCTCCCTGGTCACAGGCGTACATGCAGGTACCGCATTCAATACAGTCTTCGTATTGAAAGTGAACTAGTCCTGCATCATCCAATGTGTAACACTTTGCAGGACATACTCTTGTGGTACATTTATGAGTACAGGTAGAGTTGCATATTTCCGTATCTACGACAATATGGGGCTTCGACTCAGACCGTCCTTGGTTTCGAAAGTTTACCGTTCCTAATCGCTCTGCGACAGAAAGAGTACCTTTTGCATTTGTAGAACTCATAGTGATTTAGCCCCTTTCAAGCCCAGTTTTACAAGGTCCCAATAGGATGAATGTCGTTTAATAGATGCCTGCATCATTTTTGAGGCTTTAGGCGTGGGTTCACCCGAAATCGTGAAAAACTGCCGCCCAAAATCGCAAATCATGTTGGGAATAGCAGAGAACATCTCTTGTTGATGCAGCAAGTGGACCGCGTCTTGAAAAGAGCGCATATCTTTGAGCACGTAGCTGTTTTCCAAAGCTGTCCGATAATTTTTAAGCATACTGCTCGAGAAATCGCCAGCCTTTTTGCCTTCAATAGCTGTCTCCGCGGCTAAAATGCCGCTTCGCATCGCGAAATCCATACCCTGAATCGCTTTCCCAGCATTCAGCAGTAAGTGCGCTGCCTCACCAGCAATAAGCACTCCATCTTTGTAAAGCTCAGACGGTAATGCTTTGATGTCCCCCGTCGACACGGCATGCGCCGAATACTCCACCGTTTCCGCGCCATGAATCATTGCGGCCACGGCAGGATGCTGTTTGAAGGTATTTAGCACATCGTACGGCGTTTTTTCCTTTTCCTTTAAGTCTTTTAGGCCCAAAACCAAGCCCAGCGAGATGGAATCGGAATTGGTATACAAGAAACCACCACCTTCTACTCCCTCGGAACACGCACCTACAAATTCATTGGTCAAACCCGAACGGCCGGTCAATTGAAATCGATCTTGCAAACGTGAAGCATCGAGTTTCAACACCTCCTTTACCCCAATGGCCATATGGTCTACAGGCACATAGGCTTTTTCAAGTCCAATCTGTCGAGTTAAGAGGTTGTTTACCCCTTCAGCGAGGATCACACAGTCTGCGTAAAACCGCTCCTCTCCTGCCCGGATTCCAATGACTTTACCATTCTCCTGTAAGACTTCCTCGACCAATATATCTGTCGCTAGAAACGATTCATCCGGATGCTCACTCGACTCTATAGCTTCTTGCACCTTGCCGGCCAGCCAAGCATCAAAAACCGAACGCAGTACCGTAACTCCGGTATACGGTGGGGCGTCAAAATGCGCCGATTTAAAATCCACACTGAATGCGGATTGATCGTCCATAAACGTCAATCTGCGGTGGTTTACAAAACGCTCATAACCGCCTTCTTCCTTCCAATACTTTGGAACCAGTTTCGCTAAGTCGTTGCCCCACAACACACCACCGGAAACGTTTTTAGCTCCACAAAACTCGCCACGCTCAATGAGCAGAAATTTTGCATTGCCACGAGCAAGGGTCATTGCCGCGCTAAGTCCGGCAATTCCTCCCCCTACAATGATAACATCAAATTTATCTTCCATACTTCCAGTCGTTATGCCAGCGCCTTCCGGAGCGCGTCATTCAATAGCGGTAAAATCTTAAAACAGTCCCCAACCAACCCATACGTAGCGACATCGAAAATAGGGGCATCCGCATCCTTGTTAATCGCTACAATCACGCGTGAGTTGGACATACCGGCTACGTGCTGAATAGCTCCGGAAATGCCAATAGCGAAGTACAAATCGGGCGAAACCACTTTGCCCGTTTGGCCAATCTGAGCCGTCGCAGGAAATAGCCCTGTTTCGACCACTGCACGAGAAGCTCCGATTGCTGCTCCGGTAATAGAAGCCAATTCATCAACCAATGCTTTACCAGACGCATCTTTTACGCCACGTCCTGCCGCCACAACCACCTTGGCCTCCGACAAATCCACTGTATTTCCCGTCGTGGAAATAATTTCTTTTAGCGTTGCTGATAGCAGGTTGGTATCCCATTCAAAGGGCACCTCAACCATTTTTCCAGCTCCAGAGGAAGCCTTTGCTTCATAGGATCCAGAACGAAGTGTTACTAGGACGCGAGAGTGCGCACTTGTTGTTTTAGCCATCATTTTGGCGGCCATAACAGGGCGTTCGCAGGTAACGGTGCCATCGACCATATCAAAAGATGCCACATCGGGTAGCGTGGCCGCATCAATTCGAATGGCCAGTGCACCTGCAATATCCTTGATGGATTCCGTTGACGCAGCAACAATCAGCTTAGGATCTACCTGATTAATAACCGTAGTTAGTCCTGCCAGAACCGGCGTATTAACGTGGGCATCAAATATGCGATCGGAAAGGCAAAACACGGTGTCGGCGCCGTACGATCCAGCTTCGGCAGCAAAACTAGCGGCTGAGGAATGCATGATTACGGCATGAACCGGTGACGAAGTTGCTTCTCCAATAGTAGCAGCCCGCGTTAGAGCTTCCAGAGAGCTCCGTTTAATTTTTCCATCTTGAATCGACAAAACGACCAGAATACACTTCATATGACCCACTTAACCCGATAATTCTTAATATTGTTGGTGTCGGTTTGGCTTAGATTTAAACGCTAAAGGCCCTTAAATCGCACCTGCTTCCTGTTGTAGCTTTGTAATTAATTGTGCTACTAATTCTTCCGGTTCTCCTTCCATCTTAAGACCGGGAGCACGACCAGCTGGGGGAAATGTTTTTTCTACCTTCGTTTTTGGCGTACCTACAGGACCGGCTTGGACTGTGTTGATGGTGGTCCGTTTGGCACCCATAATTCCTTTTAGGGAAGGAATGCGGGGGTTATTCATGTCGTTTGAACAGGTTACTAAGCAAGGTGCCTTCAAAACCAGCATTTCCTGTCCCGTGTCTCCTTGCCTAGTCACCAAAAGACCGTCCGCCGTCGCTTCCATCCCCACAGCATTGGTCGCGTAAGGTATGCCCAGAAGTTCTGCCAACATCCCTCCTGCTAGACCAGAATCGCTGTCCTGTGACTGTTTTCCTGTTAAAATGGCGTCGTAATTGGATCCCTTCAAAGATTCCGCCAGCAAATGAGCAATGGCAGAAGAGTCTAAATCCGCAACGTTTTCCATAACGATATGCGTCGCATTCGAAGCACCCATCGCTAGCGCTTTTCGGATGGTTTCCGTCGCTGAAGCGGGACCAATCAAGATCAAATCGATTTCATCGGTTCCGTTTTCGTTGATGACTAAAGCCTGTTCCACGGCCGACGCATCGTACGCGTTCAAGACCATTCTTCCCGTTTGCACCGAGGCTTGAACATCGGGAACTTGTTTAATACATACGCAGAATTTCATCGCGCAATACGCTCTTTTTACTATCTTAATGACAACGTTGTGCTGTGAAAAATACAACTCGTTGATCGCCCATCAAACCCATATCCACCTGTCAAAAGGGAATCCATGCACGTTTCAGGCATTCTTCGCGGATTATCACTTTTAGCATTCCTTTTTGTGCTTGCTGCAAGTAACCATTTTGTTTACGCTCAAATGAGCCCTGCCCGTTTTGGAGTAGGATTTAACACTCTTTTGAGCAGTGAAGACGGATTGGGGCTGGGTTTCCGAGGTCGCATGTCATCGGCCATCAACGCAGACCTTTCCGTGGCGCTTGATTTGGGGGTGACCGGGTTCATTCTCAACGGGCGAGACGATGCATCCTATGTGATCGATCCCCAAGCGTCGCTCATTGTCACGATGCCGGGTGTCGATCGGGCTTCTTATCTCATGGGAGGACTAGGCGCTTTCATTAACACGTCTGACAAATCCAACGCGCTCGAAGGGCCCTCGATACACGTTGGGATTGGATGGGTTCGTGCCTTGAGCGAATCGGTTTTGTTCTATGAAATCAACCCAGCTCTGATTATTGGAAAAGAAAGCGTCGGAGTTGCCATTCCTTTCAGAATTGGAATCATCCTTTAAACGATAATCGGGATCTCGTTGGCTGGCTTATACCTGCACATTCCTTTCTGCTCGCAACGCTGCACGTACTGTGATTTCTATTTTGTTACCACGCAAAAATCCCATGCCGGATTTGTGGAAGCAATGTGCCGAGAAATCGAAATTCGGGGCGCTGAATTTGGAGCACGAGAGCCCCTTGAAACCATCTATTTTGGTGGAGGAACGCCTTCTCAATTGTCTTTGGACGAAGTGGAACGCATTGTTCATGCCATAAATCAACATTTTGACGCAAAGGTCATTCAGGAAACCACCTTTGAAATAAATCCAGAAGATGCCAATCAGACCTATCTGACTGGATTGAAGCGAATTGGAATCGATCGATTGTCCATTGGCGTGCAGTCCTTTTTCGATAACGATTTGAAGTTTATGAATCGTATTCACGATTCCACTCAGGCAAAGAACGTTGTTTCTGAGGCTAGGGAAGCCGGTTTTGACAATTTTTCTATCGATCTGATATTCGGTGTGCCGGGTCAACCCAAAGAGTATTGGGCAGCTAATTTAGAGATTGCACACGCGCTCGAAGTGCCTCACATTTCAACCTACAACTTAACCGTTGAGGCCTCTACTCCCCTGGCTAAACAGGTTGAACGGGGCTTGGTTAGTCCGGTTGAAGACGATGTATCCATGGGCCAGTTCGCTTTTACCATGGAATATTTAGCTGAACGTGGATACGACCACTACGAAATTTCTAGTTTTGCTCGGCCCGGATTCAAAGCTGTCCATAACCACCGTTATTGGTCTCATGCCAACTACATTGGATGTGGACCTTCGGCCCATTCGTTTTGGTGGGAAGGCCTACCGGCGCAAAGATGGTCCAATGTGAGGAATTTGAAGCGTTACGAAGCCTTATTAATGCAATACGTGGCTCCGATTGGGGATAATGAACATCTATCTTTGGATTCACTGGCCGAT
>JAURGV010000107.1 GCA_030833605.1 Rhodothermales bacterium | reverse complement strand
ACTCTTAGCCGTACCGAAAGTTGCGCGCCGCGTCTTGACGGATCCGATGGCGTAATAATTTCGACCAACTCACCGCATCTCGACAGGATTTGTTGCTCCATGTACCGCGTAAGGGATCTGCTTTTTTCCGTTAATGCTGGCATGCCGACTTTCCCGAAGACTTCCAAAGATGCCCGCAATCCGGCCAAAGAAAGAATAGGTGGATTGCTGAGCTGCCAGCCCTCGGCGCCTTTCATGGGGATAAATTCGTTCGGCATGGCAAATCGGGAATCAGCGTCGTGTCCCCACCACCCAGACAACCGAAGAGAAGGTTTGACGGACGGGTCCGACCAATCAACGTTTCCGTGTCGATCATGCACAAAAACGCCTGAAGGCCCTCCTGGACCAGCATTTAAATATTTGTACGAACACCACGCGGCAAAATCCACGTCCCAATCGTGCAAGGATAGCTGAATGTTTCCGGCAGCGTGGGCTAAATCAACACCAAACACTGCTCCCGCGGCATGTGTCGCTTTTGCTAGTCGAGCGAGGTCGAAAAACTGACCGGTGTAGTAGTTCACCCCACCAATCAAGATCAAAGCTACTTCGTTTTTATGGACCTCTAGCAGTTTTTCAATAGTCGATTCTTCCAGAATGGGTTCCCCATCTTCACTAGTTGCGACAATTAGGTCCTCGTTTGGGTCGAATCCGTGCCAACCAATCTGCGAACGCACCGCGTACCGATCAGAAGGAAAGGCATGCTGCTCAATTACTATTTTTCGTCGCTTCCCCTCTGGCCTGTAAAAACTAGCCATCAAAAGATGGAGATTTACAGTCAGCGAGTTCATCACGACCACTTCAGACGATGAAGCACCCACCAATTGCGCCATCGTTTCGGTTAGGAACTCATGGTAGGGCATCCAGGGCCTTTTCGCTTTAAAATGGCCTTCAATACCAAACTGCTCCCAATCATCTAGAACCTCTAGTACTGCACTCCGCGTTGATTTGGGCTGAAGCCCTAACGAGTTACCGGTTAAATAAATCGTATCTGATCCATCCCCTTTTTTCGGTACGTGAAACTCCTTTCTGAATGACCTCAATGGGTCGAGCAGATCGAGTTTTCGTGCACCTTCTAACGTTAGATCCATGTCAGGTAATGGGCTGTGCATCAAGAGGTTACGGTTAGTTTTCCTTGGAAATAAATCGGACGCGAGGGCGCTGCGTCACTACGAAAGGGCGGGATCTGGATGGAAAGTAAGCCCAAACCATCGGGAATGGAGTCCGGAATAAAAAGCAGTTCCGAAATGGTACGACGGCTTGCGGGGCCTTTTTTGCTAGAATGCGAGCCCGCTTCGATGTCCCACCACGTTCTATGTGCCGCCATTTCACCATTATCCGAAAGTCGATCCAAGGAAGGCAAATCGACCAGAATGTGCTCAATGCCAAGTTGAATGAGATACTGAATGGCTTCGATCGAAAAAAATGGCGCCGAATTGTCGGAATAGGTAGCAGATGTTTTTTCCGGATCGTTGGGCACGGTGCGGATAATCAGCGCCTTGGCCCATGGGTAGCCTGAACCTGAAGTGCCGTGGAAATGGCTGGTGGGGTGGACCGGCATGCTTAGCGATTGACTCAACACCCGCTTGGTGATACCGACATGCTCAGGGTCAAGCGTAGGCCGGGACGATTCACCCGCTGCAGTCATGGCTTCCGGCTGAATGGTGACCAACTGAGCGTTCAGAAGTCCTTTAGGCGCTACGTTTATAATAAAAATGCGCTCATTCGATAGGTGGCCTATACATTCAGTATGGGTTCCTTGACAATGCGGCGTGAGGTGCAAGGTGTCCACATTGCACGAACCGCCCTTTCTGGTATCGCCTATGATACCATTACTCTCCCAGGCTTCTTTCATCGCGTGTGGAACGCCGTACAAGTTGGGGTCTTCGGAAGAGAAGTCCAGAGGAATGGATAGGTCTGTCCCGTTTTCTAGATCAATTTCGAGCCATAATCCGGGCAAAGGGCCCGCTACGCGAACCGTTTTTGAGGGGGGAGGTGTTTTGGGATGAAGGGGCATCAGGAGGCGACCTCATTCATCAACCCTAACCATTCCCGTGCTGTACCCCTCAAAAGCTGTTTTTGATGGCCAGGATGGTCGAAATACACGGAATTAATTAACGAACCGGGTTCTAACTCGCCCAACGGAAACGGATAGTCCGTTCCAAGAGCGATTCTTCCGGCTCCAAACATGTCCACCAAAAAGCGTAGAGCAGCAGGGTCGTGGACTAACGAATCCAAATAAAAGTGACCACAATAGTGTCGGGGGGAAACGTCGTTATCTACAGCGCATAAATCGGGACGAACATCAAATCCGTGTTCAAAGCGTCCCACGGTAAACGGAAAAGAACCCCCACCGTGCGCAAATGCCACCCGTAAATGAGGTAAGCGTCTGAAAATGCCTCCAAAAATGAAAGAACCAATGGCGCGACTGGTTTCGGCGGGCATCCCAACCAGCCAAGGCAACCAATATTTTTCCATTTGGTCCTTTCCCATCATGTCCCACGGATGAACAAACAGGCAAGCGCCCAATTCTTCCATGCGTTTGAAAAAGGGAAAAAACCGAGGTTCAGATAGGTTTAACCCGTTTACGTTGCTTCCGATCTGGATGCCGCGAAGGCCAAGCGTTAATACACAACGCTCTAATTCTTGAATCGCTAAGTCGGGATCTTGCAACGGAACGGTTCCTAATCCCTCGAATCGGGTAGGGTGGTCCGCGACTATTCCCGCAATGTGATCGTTCAGAAATCGCGATAAGTCGAGGGCATCCACCGCCTTGGCCCAATACGAAAACATGATCGGGACCGTCGATAACACCTGAACTTCAACCCCATGTTGGTCACATTCGTCCATTCGGACCTTAGGATCCCAGCAATTGGAGTCTATTTCGCGGAAAAACTGCCCGTCTTTCATCATGCGGGCGCAACACGGCTTATGGTGATCTAATGCAATAAAACCCCCATAACCGTATTTTTTGGCTAGATCAGGCCACGTTTTGGGAAGAATGTGGGTGTGTATGTCGTACGCGCCTATGCTCATTTGGCAGCCATTGGAGGGGGCATTACGGTTCCGCACTCCGAACACGTGCGTGCCTCGTTAGACTCATTAAACCGTTTCATTACGGGTGGAAGCTGCGTAACAATGTTCTCTAGGTGGAAATATTCATCGTATAGTTTATGCCCGCAATTTTCGCAAAACCACTGCAGCCCGTCGGTGTCTTTGTCGTCGCGGACTTTTTCAATCACCAATCCGATAGAGCCAGCTGAACGCTGTGGCGAATGCGGTACTTTGGCGGGGAGTAAAAACATCTCGCCCGCTTTGATGGGGATGTCCTTCGGAACGCCATTATCGATGATTTTCACCACGATATCGCCTTCTAACTGGTAAAAAAGCTCTTCGCTTTCGTTGTAATGGTAATCTTTGCGGTTATTGGGGCCGCCAACGATCATCACAATAAAATCGCCTGCTTCCGTGTACACACACTTGTTGCCAACGGGCGGTTTGAGCAAGTGTCGGTTTTCGTTGATCCAATTTTGGAGATTAATTGGTGGTAACATGCGTTTGCTCAGTCTGATGAGTTGGGGCTAGGGAAAACAGCGATACACTTCAATTCAATCGCTATCGGCGTGGGTAAAGATCCAATTTCTACGGTCGTTCTGCAAGGCTTATGAGCTGAAAGATATTCGGCATATACCCGGTTGTAGATCGAAAAGTCGTCTTTCATGTTGGTCAAAAACACCGTGACGTCTGCTAAATGCTCCAAGCCCAAGCCTGCCGCCTTTAAAACGGACATTACATTGGCAAAAACAGAGCGGGTTTGCACTTCAATATCGTACTCGGTTATGTTGCCGTTCGCGTCCAACGTTACGCCCGGAATTTCTTTTGATCCGACTTTTCGAGGGCCAATTCCAGAGAGAAAGAGCAAATCACCGACCCGCCGCGCATGGGGATAGCTGCCAACGGGCTCTGGTGCATGGGGATCGTTAATAATCTGGTTGATCATGGGCGCGGGCCTAAGTCAGTGGTGTTGTGAACATGGTCGATGGTCATTGTGGCAGTGTTTTTACACAGACGTTTTTGGCTTCGGTGAAAAACCGCAATGCGTAGGTCCCGCCTTCGCGGCCCATACCGGAGTCATTTACTCCGCCAAACGGGGTTCTGAGGTCGCGTAACATCCAACAATTGACCCAAACGATGCCAGAATGCAAGGTTTCGCTAACTCGGGCCGCTCGATGTATATCGTTCGTCCAGACCGAGGCCGCCAGTCCGTATTTGGTAGAATTGGCGATACGAATGGCTTCCGATTCATCGGAAAATGGTATCAGGGTTGCGACCGGCCCAAAAATTTCATCCTGATTGGTGCGGCACGTTTCACCCAAACCTTCAATAAGCGTGGGCTCCATGAAATATCCGGATGAACAGCGACCCGGCAACGATACTTTTTTTCCACCGGTTAAAACGCGACCGCCTTCTTCAATAGCTTGCTCAACCAGGCCTAAAACTTTAGCGAGGTGCTCTTTGGAGACCAATGAACCTACCTGCGTCGCTGCGTCCAACGGGTCCCCAATTGCGAGTGTAGATGTTTTCTCGATCAAACGTTGACGAACTTCTTTGTAGACGGAAGAATGGACCAAGATGCGCGATCCGCACAAACAGATCTGGCCTTGATTGGAAAAAGCGGCTCGCAAAGCGCCGTCTACGGCTTCATCCAGATTGGCATCTTCAAAAATGATGGTCGGATTCTTTCCGCCGAGTTCAAGGGAGACTTTTTTGAAGGTTTCGGCGGCGGCGCGGGCGATAATACGCCCGGTCGTTGTACCTCCGGTGAAAGAAATAGCTTTTATCTCCGGATGATTCACAACGGCCGAACCAACGCCCGCGCCGCGCCCATGTAAAATATTAAGGACTCCGGCGGGAAAACCGATCTCCACGCACACTTCCGACAACAAAAAAGCTGTTAATGGTGTTATTTCGGAGGGTTTTCCAATCACGCAGTTCCCAGCGGCAAGCGCCGGTGCAATCTTCCATGAGAACAAATACAGGGGTAAATTCCACGGAGAAATACATCCAACAACGCCCAAAGGTTGGCGCAACGTGTAGTTTAACACCGACGGGCGGTCTACGTACGCTTCGGAAGCATCGTGCAGAATGGCCCCCGCAAAGTACCTGAAATTCGAAATGGCACGGGGGATGTCGACGGTGTGAGCGACCGAAAGTGGTTTTCCCGAATCGCGCGACTCGGCCATCGCGAATGCTTCTTGGCGGGTCTCGATGGCGTCAGCCAGCTTAAAAAGCCACTTGGAACGTCCTTCCGGTCCAATCGAAACCCATTCCGGAAATGCTTTGGAAGCCGCTTGAACCGCCCTTTCGACATCTTCTGGCGTAGAATCGGGAAGTGAACCCGCAATTTGGCCCGTTGCCGGCTCTTCTAGGTCAATCCTGCCGCCACTTTTGGTGACAAGTGCACCACCTATGTAGTTACGAATGGAAATCATGGGCGATATGCCGGATCAATTTCTTTTGGGAAACACACAAACGGACGTACCTGCCGTTTAGAGAGGCCAGAAACCACATGCGTTTCATCCGAAACGGTCAGTTCTTCGATGACACCGTTCCGATTTAACACGCCGATACTATCTGTATCTGAATCATACGCTTCCAGCATGGACTCCGATCGATGCAGAAAATACGGTATATCCTCAAAAAGTTGGGACGAGCTGGATAGTCCGGCCTTTAATAAATACTCACCTACGCGCGCTTCCAGGTCTTCGTTAGAAAACTTTTCATTTTCAGGTCCAAATTCGACCCGGAAGAAATCCCGGACCAAAAGTCGACGAGATAGGTCGGCCAGGATGGGGTCGGAGCTGTGAATCCATTGTTTGAGACTGTACATGATGTCGGTATCGTCAAGGGAGACAAAAGCATTCTGTACCTCCTGGGTATGCACGTCGGCGCTGGTAAAACCTTGCTTCAGGAAGAACAAGAATGCATTGGAGGCTCCTTTAACCGGTGAATCGTCACCATGAGCGAGGTGCTTTCGAACGCGACGTATGATTGCCCGCAGTATTTGATCACCCGCCAAAACCGTTTTATGCAAGTACACCTGCCAGTACATTAGGCGGCGCGCTATCAGGAAGTTCTCAACGGCATAAGCGCCTTTTGACTCAACAACAATGCGATCTTCCGGGCCCCCCGTATTGGGATAAACCTGAAGGGTTTTAATAATGCGACCAACACCTACGCGGCCTTCAACTACTCCCGTATAATAGGAGTCGCGTCTCAGGTAATCGAGGCGGTCCATGTCCAATTGACTCGATACCAGCTGATGAAACCACTTTCGTTTGTAAGAATCGTCAAATATCGAAATAGCAAGATCGAGTCGATGATCCAAGCGATGGTTGAGTCGGTCTAACAGCGCTCGACTCATTTGTTCATGATGGAAATCGGAGAACAGCTCGTGTTCCAGCGTATGAGAGAAGGGTCCATGGCCTACGTCATGCAGTAGCGCCGCAGCCAACGCCGCTTCCATTTCTTCCGTAGAAACAGGAACGCCCTTTTCCACGAGCGAGGACAACGCGTCGTGCATAAGGGCCATAGCTCCCAATGCGTGACCAAATCGGGAGTGCTCGGCACCCGGAAAAACCATATGCCCAACACCCAATTGGCGGATTCTCCGTAACCGTTGCACTTCTTCTGAAGCGACCAGTTCGAGAATAAGGCCCCTGGGCACGGATACGAATCCGTGAACTGGGTCTGAAAAAATTTTGAAGCGTCCGTTCATTAGGTCGTAGTGGCGCGGATGTATACGCTGGAATTCGTACACTTGAAAAGTACCCAATACTTCGTAATCAAGCTCAATTCTTTCTTGGAGAACCTCAATTGTACGGTGAATGTGCCCGATTCGTATCGAGAACGGGCTATTTATGGCCTCGAAATGCTCTTTTTGCCATTTCGAGTACAGCTAAATTTTGAGTCTACCGGCGAGTCGAAGGGTGTTTCTCTCTATTACGGTCCTGCTACCCCTGACCTCCCTAAAGACACCGTACACCTCGGATTCGTGACCGAAAATGCTACTTTTTTTGAAGGAAGCACCCCTTTTCCAGCTGTGGAGCGCTATCTCAAAGTAGGTGAGCACCGCGTCCCGGTCCTTTTCAACGGTTCTGGAGACACTAGTTTTGATGCGGTAGCAACTACCTTCTTCTATTTGTCGGGTTGGCAAGAATCAAAATCGTTAAAACGCGACGAGCACGGACGTTTTCTTTTCTCCGAGTCGATCCAAAGTCGCTATGACTTAACCGAACAGCCTACCATCGATTGGTACCGGCATGTGGTGGCCGAGTTATTACGGAAAAAGGGTCTGCGCCTTGAACGAAAAACGTGGGGCGAAAAAACGTGGGCTTTTTGCCCAACCCATGATATTGACTACGATAAAAAGTGGCGTCCAGGAATTATAAAACGGGAAGTGGTCGACCGTTTCATGTTGAATCACGAACGGGAATCGTGGGCGGCGCGATTGGCCCGTTTGGGCGGATCCATGAAGTCTGCCATTCAAGCAGAGGATCCTTTTCGAGTGGCATTCCAACGGATGCGCGAAGAGGTTCAGGCAAAAGGCGGTAGAGCGACGTATTTCCTGAAGTCGGGAGGGCGTGG
>JAURGV010000106.1 GCA_030833605.1 Rhodothermales bacterium | reverse complement strand
AGTTTCGGCCGACCGATCAAAAAACCGATTTACTTGGCTTGAAGCGCGGCCAAGTCAGCTAAAACTTCTTCAGAATGCGGATTAGGATTCACCGACATGTACACTTTGGCGACCACTCCTTCTGGGTTAATCAAAAATGTGTTCCGCGCCGAAACAATGGCTTTACCCGTGCCTCGGATCGATCCATACGAGCTTGAGACCGAGCCCGTGATATCGGCAAGCAGCTTGAATTCAAGGCTTTCTTTGGAGCAGAATTCGGCATGGGTTTCAGCGCTATCAACACTTACGCCCAGCACAAATGCATTCTTAGCGGCGTATAACTCTTTGTCTCGCTGGAAGTTACGGGCTTGAATAGTACAGCCTGAAGTGAAATCTTTTGGGTAGAAGTAAAGCACGACCCAACTGCCTTTGTAATCGGCCAAAGTGACTTCGGTGCCTTCGTTTGAAACAAGGGCAAACGACGGTGCTTTGTCTCCTACTTTTGGTGGATCGTCGCCGGTGTTGAATTTTAGGAAACCGAACGTAATCAGTCCGATAAGGGCGATAGCGGCAAGAATTTTGAGCATCATGGTGCGAACAGCAATGAGGATAATAGGGATTCGAGCCATACACATCATCACAAAAGACGTTCCGGAAAATGAGGCACCTCCCGGCCCGTTAGGCATACTTTACCGCTTTTCTACAAGAGGGATACTAGCCCTGCCAAACTCCGAACCCTTTGGATCGCAACCGTTCGGCCAGATAGCGCTCAATATCCTCTGCGTCTTTTCGCGAGGGAATGGGATTATACGTTTCGTACAAGTCAGGGCGTAAATTCAATCCGTATTTTTTGGCAAACCGATTGGCCTTATAGCCTTGTTTGTGTTGGTCAAATCGTTCATCAGGAGTCTTAAAGGTGCTTCCGACGTATAAACAGGCTTTAAGAGGAGATTGTGCTGGGTTTTCCGTCCGAAATCGTTTGGATTTCCTGACGGCGCCGTCGAGTTCAATTACATATACTGAGTATTTACGCATACCTTTAAAAATACCACATTCTGATTTCTCATTTCCTGTCCGGGAATTTGGATTTAGGAATGAAGTAGTTGCAGGGAATGCGCGCCCGGCATATGTTCACCCTCCCTTCCGCGTCCATCCATCCTTTTTCGACCATACATGCTTTTAGCCGCTTCAATTCCTTTTTTAAACGAAATGGTCGCGCTTTTTGTGGTCAGTGTTCTGATCGCCTATGCATGCTATCGTCTAAAACTGGTCCCCATTGCTGGATTCTTGCTGGCGGGTGTGTTAATCGGGCCCAACGCATTGGGTCTGGTCCAGAATCAAGAACTCGTGGATGTGCTGGCTGAGATTGGGGTGGTATTGCTTCTGTTTACCATCGGTATGGAGTTGGGACTTCAAAAAATTCTTCAGTCGGGTAGACAGATTTTTTTGGGCGGTGGCATTCAAGTGGTTTCCAGTATTGCGTTGGTAACCATCGCCCTTCTTTCATTTGGGATATCGTGGAAAGTTGGCATTTACACGGGATGCTTGGTCGCGCTAAGCTCCACGGCCATCGTATTGGGTTTGTTGTCCGAGCGCAGGGAGACCGATTCGCCTTCGGGAAGAATGAGCCTGGCCATTCTCATATTCCAGGATTTGGCCATTGTGGTGATGGTGCTCATTGTCCCCATTTTGTCGCACGACGGTGGGTCGATGGTAGAAGTGCTTAAAGTGATGGGAGAGGCGCTGCTTCTCATCGCCTTTGTACTCTTTGCCGCTCGAAAAATAGTACCGTGGATTCTCGAACAAGTCGCACACACTCGGCGACCTGAAATGTTTTTGTTGACGGTCGTGGCGATTTGCTTTGGGACGGCCGCTGCATCCAGTCTTGCCGGCATAAGCCTTGCTTTGGGCGCCTTTTTAGCGGGTCTCATGGTCAGTGAAAGCCGCTACTCCACGCAGGCCATCAGTGAGATTCTGCCCCTCCGGACCGTATTTAATGCGGTGTTTTTCGTGTCGGTCGGGATGCTTTTGGATCTAGAGTTCATACTAGAAAACAAGATTTTAGTTTTGGCCGTCGCAGCCGTCGTGCTAGTTGTCAAGGCCGCAACTACCTACTGGAGCGTGACGGCACTGGGTTATCCATCTAGAATCGCGATAGCATCGAGTTTAAGCTTGGCTCAAATCGGGGAGTTCTCCTTTGTGTTGGAACGTGTTGGGCGAGATGCAGGCCTTTCTCCAGCCGGCCTTGGCGAAATGGGAGCTCAAACCTTTATTGCCGCAACGGTTCTGCTCATGTTGCTGACACCGTTCCAAATGCAACTGGGATCGAAATGGGGCAAGATGTTGGGCAATCGAGTAGGAAAACCGAATTCCAAAGCCAAAAATGAACCCAAGCACCCAGAATCGAAACCAGCGCTTGAAGATCATGCCATCATTGTAGGCTATGGACCTGCCGGTAAACGATTGGTGCAGGTTTTGCAAGATCGTGGAATCCCCTTTGTGGTGATTGAAATGAATCCGGTTCGAGTCAAAGAGATGGAGGCAGAGGGGATCGCTGTTATTTATGGAGATGCTTCCAGGCCCCATGTATTGGAGGAGGCGCAGGTTCACACCGCCAAGCTATGTGTCATCGTCATCAACGATCCATCTATCGCGCCTCGGCTAATTCATCAGGCGAGATATCAAAATCCGACGTTGCAAATAATTGTTCGGACGCGCCATCTCGAGAACATGGTCATTTTACAGGAGATCGGAGCTGACATTGTTGTTCCGGAAGAAATGGAAACCAGTGTTCGTATTTTTTCTCACGTCCTGGGGGCTTACATGATTCCTCCGGAAGAAGTGGAACGTCAGGTTCAAATCATTCGAGCGCAGGACTATGGCGTGGTTCGAGGAAGCATTCAGGAAGCCCATTTAATGGTATTGCAAGGCCTCGATGAGGATGGAATGCATACGCGCGCCGTAGCCGTACGCAGTGGTTCATTTGCCGCTGAAAAAACCCTCGAAGAGCTCGCTTTGCGGCGCGATCACGGAATTACGGTGTTGGCGGTGCGGCGAGACGGTAAAATGTTTGCAAGCCCATCGGGACAATTTAAAGTTCATGCGGCGGATCGACTTGTATTGGTCGGAACGGCAACGGATTTTGCCAAATCAGCGGATTTATTTAGAACCCAATCGGAACTTCGCGACTTGGAAGCCCATCAAATCTAACGTATAGTCCATTTCCCAGGCCTTTTAACCCTCACTCGATTTTATGTCGACACCTTCAGCGTCTCTTCCCGCCGATCGCGGTCATGGTTTTGGTACCATGCCGGTGTTTCTGGCCGCCATCAGCACCATTCTCGGTGCCATTATGTTTTTGCGGTTTGGCTATGCCGTAGGAAATGTTGGCTGGCTAGGCGCCCTATTAATTATTGTTTTGGGCCATATGGTCACTATTCCGACGGCGCTAGCTATCGCCGAAATCGCGACCAACCGGAAAGTGGAAGGTGGAGGGGAGTATTTTATTATTTCGCGATCGTTTGGGACATCCATTGGAAGCGTAATTGGGGTTTCCCTGTATTTGTCGCAAGCCGTTTCTGTGGCCTTTTATATGATCGCTTTTGCAGAAGCGTTCACCCCCTTGGCTCCTTGGTTTGAAAGAACGTTTGGGATGGCGCTAGATCCTCGGTTTATCTCTATTCCTGGCACCATCGGACTTATTTTTCTGATGCTCAAAAAAGGGGCATCCATGGGTGTTCGGGTGCTTTATTTTGTCGCAGCCACCCTATTTATAGCTTTAGTTTTATTCTTTCTTGGGTCGCCTGTTGATGGTTTTGACCCGTCAAATGCCAGTTTTTCAGGGATAATAGCCGATCCGGATGCCTTTATTGTGGTTTTTGCGATCGTGTTTCCTGCGTTTACCGGGATGACAGCCGGAGTAGGATTATCGGGGGATTTGGCCAATCCGAGAAAATCGATACCGCAAGGAACGATGCTCGCCACCATCGCAGGTGCCGTGATCTATGTGATGATTGTAACCAAATTGGCGTTTTCCGCTAGCCCTCAGGATTTGGCCACGGACCAACTCATCATGGCTAAAATTGCCCTTTGGGGTCCCATTATTTTCATTGGCTTGGCCGCTGCCACGTTGAGCTCGGCGATAGGCTCCATTTTGGTCGCACCTCGAACCATGCAGGCTTTGGCAACCGATGCTTCCTTGCCCATTGGGAAAGGCAATGCTTGGCTGGCTGCAGGTGTTGGGGAAGTGAATGAACCCAGGAACGCAACGTTACTAACCAGCGCGGTGGCCTTGGTCATTGTGTTCTTAGGCGATGTGAACTTCGTTGCAAAGCTCATTTCCATGTTTTTCATGGTAACCTACGGTTCGCTCTGTGCGATCAGCTTTTTGGAAAGCTTTGCTGCAAGACCCAGTTACCGCCCAAGCTTCCGGTCTCGATGGTACGTTTCTTTGTTTGGTGCGGTGGTTTGCGTGTTCATGATGTTCCAAATGGATCCGCTCTACGCCTTGATATCCCTGCTCGCAATGGTCGGCTTATACACTTTTATTTCCCGTTCCCGAGGGGAAAGCGGACACGATTTGGCCGATATGTTTGAAGGGGCGATGTCGCAGCTCACTCGGTTTTTACATGTGAAACTGCAAGGTAGAAGTCGTCAGGGAACTACGCGGGAATGGCGTCCCAGCGTGATCATGGTTGGACAACGAACGTTCGACCGACGCGCGCCGTTGGAATTTTTACGATGGGTCTGCCATCGCTATGGATTTGGAACCTACATCCATTTCATTGAAGGGAAACTCAACAAAACCACGAATCGGGAAAGCATTAAACAGCGAGATCGACTCTTGGAGCTCGGCGAAAAACAGGATCACGCCGTTTATATGGATACGATGGTGGCGCCGTCCATGACGACCGCCTTAGCGCAGAGCCTCCAATTACCGGGCGTGTCAGGAATCCCCAACAATTCAATTCTATTCGAATTCTCAGATCACGACGGTCCCGAAGTGGTCCAAGAAGTGGCAGAAAGCTCACTGTTTTCAATGGCGACCAACATGTCATTGATGGTCCTTCGTCATGGCGACTACCATTTTGGAGATAAGAAGACCATTCATATCTGGTTAACCTGGAACGACAGAGCCAACGCCAATGTGATGATCCTTCTTTCGTACATCCTTTTAGGGCATCCGGACTGGCACGGCGCTGAAATCACGGTGTTCGCAGCACTACCTGCCGATCAGCTGGAAACCCAGCGTCAGGAGATGGAAGTCTTAATTGCCGATGGCAGATTGCCGATATCTGAAAAGAATATCAGTTTCTTGGCAACCAACGATGTGGAGTCGTTCAGGAAAATGGTCATTGATTATTCGGGAGATGCCGATCTGACCGTGATCGGATTCGACCAAAAAGGGCTTAAAGAACGTAAAAAAGATGTATTTTTAAATCATCCTGAGTTGCGTTGCGTGTTGTTTGTGTGCGCGGCAGAAGCCATTCTGATCGATTAGAACCGTCATTATAAATTTTATGTGATGGGGAAAATTTCAGGCACTTTTTTATTTTAGCGTACGTTGTAGTAACCGACCGATAGCACCTAATGAAAATTGAGCGGCAGCGCTTAAGGACAAAAGGGTTTCATAACGTTTTTGTGGAATCTGGACAGCATGTCTCTACCCAACCTTTCTAACTCTCACCGCCGCTGGCTTCTTTCTACGGGCCTTTTGGTGCTTTTTACGGCATTTCTCTTGGCTTCCGCTGGGCTTTATCGGCACAGTGAAGCTGCTAAAACAGAAATTGCGCTGGTCGATGCGGAGCTAAATTCTCCCCAGGATTCCCTGCCTTTGCTGATTCCGGATTCGCTTATTCAACCGCTTCGGTTGTTGGTTGATGCCGAGTTTCAATCCAAGTTGAACAAGGTCGTTGCAGGAAATCGGAAATGGTCGCGGCTGTCCAAAGCCAACAAGATGGCCATCGGGTTGGTTGACATGCGCGATCCTTACAACGTGAAGTTTGCCCGTGTGAACGGCAACAACATGATGTACGCCGCCAGTTTGCCGAAAATTGCCGTGTTGCTTGCCGCCATGGATGCCATGGAAAAAGGTGAATTGAAAGAAACACCGGAAATCGACGAAGACATGAAATTGATGATCAGTCGATCGGACAACGCCGCGTCAACCCGAATGATTGACCGCTTGGGATACGACAAAATATCGTCGGTACTACGCGATCCTCAGTACGATTTATACGATGAAGAATATGGCGGCGGATTATGGGTTGGAAAACGCTACGCCAAGACTGGCGCCCGTAATCCAGATCCGTTGAAAGGATTAAGCCATGCGGCAACGGCTACCCAAGTAGCACGGTACTATTACCTGATGGCCTACGGGAAGTTGGTAAACTTCGATCGATCGAAGCAAATGCTAGACATTATGCAGGATCCGGCTCTGCACCACAAGTTTGTCAACACTCTGGACACCGTAGCGCCGAGTGCCAAGCTGTTCAGAAAGTCGGGATCGTGGCAAACCTACCATTCGGATTCGGTTCTGGTTTGGGGATCGACTTGGCGACGCTATATATTGGTGGGGTTGATAGACGATGCCGATGGCGAGAAAATATTGCGCCAATTGGTGATGGAAGTCGACAAAATGATGAAGCCTTCCAAGCAATAGCCCCGCTTATTGGAACCAATTTTTTGGTCCAGCTAACCGAATCATAATCCATGAGGCCAACTCCAACCGCACAGACTTTGGCGGGACTGGTGAAGCAATTCCTACGCCTCACGTTTGATATTCGTGAAGGTGAGTACGGCCGCGCTTTGTTGATGCAGCTGAATATCTTCTTGATCATTCTAGCGCACACCATGGTGAAGCCTGTTGTCAACGCGCTATTTCTTTCTCGTGTTGGCATTGAGCGACTGCCCGATGTGTTTGTTCTGGTGGCGGTATTCGCGATGGGCATTTCGCTGTTTTACGCGCGTCAATTGGGCCGGGTACAGCTGAACATCATAATCCGCCATTCCATTGGCATTGCGGTGACCCTTTTGGTGATTTTGGGTCTCTTACTCAAATTCAATCTGCCAGGCGTTTGGGTGTATTATATCGCCTATATCGTAGTCGCTATTTTTGGAGTCGTGGCCACTTCCCAAGTATGGATTCTTGCGAACCTGGTATTTACGGCACGGGAAGCCTCTAGACTTTTCGGCTTTATTGGCGCTGGGGCCATCGCTGGAGGAATCGCCGGGGGGTACTTTACGAGTGTGCTAACGCTACTGATGAGTAGCGAAAACGTAATTTTCTTAGCCGCTTTGCTATTTGGTGCCTGTATTCCAGTTACCCAGAAAATCTGGCAAAAGAACGTTGAAGGATTGACCCAGCTGCAGCATCGCAAACGGATGACGAAGCTGAGTGACAAGCCCTTCACCATTATTAAAAGCTCGAAACACCTCACGTATTTAGCCAGCATTATTGGTGTGGGTGTTTTGGTTGCCAAATTGGTAGACTATCAATTCAGCGCCTTAGCCTCGGCCGCGATTAGCGACCCCGACCAATTAGCAGCCTTTTTCGGCTTCTGGTTTTCGACCTTTAACGTCATATCGCTGCTGATTCAGCTCTTTTTAACGCGACGCATCGTGGGTGTGTATGGGGTTGGTGTTTCCTTATTTGTGCTTCCCGTAGCCCTATTTCTTGGCGCGAGCTCTCTGTTGGTATTTCCCATACTGTCGATCGGGATTTTTAGCAAAGCGGCTGATGTTACCCTTAAACAGTCCATAAATAAATCCGCTACCGAGCTGCTCGCCCTTCCTTTGCCGGTTGGAATTAAGAACCAAACTAAAAGTTATATCGACATTTTTGTAGACAGCGCCGCGACCGGAA
>JAURGV010000105.1 GCA_030833605.1 Rhodothermales bacterium | reverse complement strand
TGCCGTCGATTATTTACTCAAGCCCATTCCGTTAAACCGACTCGACAGTGCGCTGGATCGGGCCCAAAAACGGACCCAGTCGACAAAAGAAAACGACAATTTGGCCCGTTTGTTAGATTGGATGGATGCTCAAGCGATCGACAGCTCAGATTCCAAGGGGACTCAGAATGCCACGCCTTATCTCGAACAGCTTTCCATTCCGTTTCGAGATCGAATTCTAATTATTCCGATCGAAAAAGTGGTTTCCATCGAAATCACAGAAGGCATAACTCGGGTTCACATTCTAGATGAAGATCCAACTTCCCCACGTCCTCGCATCAAGCAACACATTGTGAGTTTTGCACTGGATCAACTAAACAGCCAACTTTCGCCGGAATCCTTCATGCGGGTTCACCGATCGGCGATTGTTCAATTCAAGCACATTCGAGAGCTAATTCCGTGGTTCAGTGGCCGGTATAAACTCGTGTTGACGGGTAATCATGAGGTGATTGCCAGCCGAGAGCGTTCCAAAGTGTTGAAAGACCGATTGATGATCTGATTTTTTAGAAAATGGTGACTGGAATCGTCTTTTGGCTTGATGCAGTCCGTATAACCACGAAATAAACACCGCTTGTTATTCTACTTCCGGAATCATTGATTCCGCTCCAGCGCAACTCGACCATTCCTTCCGTTCGCATTTCATTCCCGGTCGTTAGGGAATGCACGAGGCGACCTAGGCCATCATAAACTGCGGCGCGGAATAGGGTTGGGCGATCGATTTTCACTCGGAGATTGACTTCGTGGTTACTGGGATTGGGGTATACGGATGCTGTTAATGTTACCGCTCCCGGCAAACTTTCGACTCCAGTAGAGACGGCAATAAAATCAGATAAATTGGACTCGATGCCTTCTATCGAATTGGGAGAAACGCCAGTCACCGCATAATAATAATGCCCGCCTGCCTCTAGGGAGGTCTTATCGACGTATTCAGGATCCCACGTAATCGCGATTAAATTGGCGGGATCATTGGTCATGGATTGCGAATTCGGCGTTCCACTATCTGAACGCACTCGGTACACGCCAAACTTATTGGCTTGCACAAAACCGGTCAATGGCGGATCCCAACGCAGAACAACACCCCCCGATTGCTGAACCGATGTCAGGCTTTCTGGCGCGTCAGGAGGACTTAAATCGGTGTACGTCATGAACGGCGTAAACGACTTCTGCGCATAATATCCGTTTGAAAGGGCGGCTGTTAAACCGAGGTTATTTGCATTTGGGCGGAGGTTACTCGCTCTAAACAGAATACTTCCTTCAATCCCCGATGTGGTTCTCCCAAAATCAATTTGTAACGGTATTTCCGCTGCGGTGTAGCGGGTGCCTGAGTACGTTGCTGCATCCGCGCGGTAAGCTGCCACCCCCGTGTAAATGTGTCTGCCATTCGATTTGGAAACCCACCAGTCACCTAATGCGCCAAAATCCTGGGCACCACCAAAGGGCCAGTAAAGCTGTGGCGTCAGGTAGTCTACGGTTCCCGCCTCAAGCCATGCTATGGGATCGGCATAAATAACATCGTACGAAGAAAGTCCGTTAATCCCTTGGGGCACACCGCTTTTCCAGATACCAAATGGACTTATTCCAAATTTAACGCTGGGATTAACGGTTCGGATAGTGGACGCGACCGTTGCGACAAAACGATTAATGTTATCCCGGCGCCAATCTGGAAGGGTTAACAATCCTCGCGGGCTCGCATTGTAATACGATTCATCTTCGACGGTTATTTGGTACGCTGGGTACGGGTAGAAATAGTCGTCAAAGTGGACGCCATCTACCTTGTATCGCGCAACCACGTCTCCAACCACATCGGCGATATAATCGTGGACCTCCAGAATTCCTGGATTAAAAATGGACACTACAGCATCTTTTAAGCTGGGATCGGTGCCTTTGTATTTAACATCTAAAATCCAATCAGGTCTGGTTTTCGTGATATGGGATGAACTCAATCCGAACGGACCTCTGGAACTAACCGCCCTGAAAGGATTCATCCACGCGTGCAATTCCATTCCGTGCTCATGAGCCAAATCAATGGCCAGCGCCAGTGGATCGTAGTACGGATTAGGTGCGACGCCCATGTTGCCCGTTAAAAACCTCGACCACGGTTCATTTAGCGATTCATACATGGCATCGGCTTCCGAACGAATTTGGAAGAAAACGGCATTTATACCTGCACTTTTCAAGTCGTCGAACAATCGAGTCAGTTGGACGATCTGAGATGAAGTGGATTGCACGGGCTGGGTAGGCCAATCCAAACCGTACACGGTAGTGAGCCAAACTCCCCTCATTTCATGCTTTAAGCCTTGACTTTGCGCCTGAATGACAAGTGCGATAGAAAGCGCAAGGAAAACAGTTCTTAGAAAAAGCATTTTGATCGTTTTTATCACAGATTCTAGTTGATTCGTTGAACGAAATTTAATACACTACTCTTTCAATCGATTTTGAATTCGGAATATACCCCACCCGCCACAGGGATTTCATCCGACTCGCTCGATCAAATTTCATTTATTTGGAGGCACTATGCGTAAAGCTACTAATTTGCTGCTGCTCTTTACGTTTCTTTTTGTTGGAAGCGCTTTTGGGCAAAGCACCGATTTCTCATTTATAGTAGAACGTTCTACTGATCCCCATGCACCCTATCCACCTCTCCACTCTGGCGTAAGGACAGTCGCCGGTCCTTACGATCTTGACGGTGATGGTAAGCAAGAAATTTTAGTTTCAGACTACACAGGCGGAAGCCGTGTGCACGTTTTGGAATCTATTGGACCAGATATGTGGGAGCATGTTTATTCAACGCCTTGGCTGGATGATTATGGAGGAACCGGAAACGGCCGCGCGATCGCTGGCGGTGACATGGATGGCGATGGCAAAGGAGAGATCTATTTCTTCTCTGGATGTGCGACAACGGGAGCTGGTTGTGCGACTAAGTTTGCAAATGCAGCATATACCCGTGGATTGTACGTTTTTGAGTATACTGGCATCGATAACGATTACGGCTCAGCACCGGCGACTATCTACAACATGCCTGACGAGCCCGATCGCTGGCAGCAAGAGCAGCTAACGGTTGAAGACGTTGATAACGACGGCAAACAGGAAATGATGTTTGGTAACAACGGAAGCAACAGTGATCACGACAACTGGTGGATCATTTCTGTTTCTGGTGACATCGGATCCGGTTTTGAAACCTGGAGCAACGAAATGAAAGCAAGTTCACGGAACCGTGCTTTCGACCTCGTCGATCGTGGTGGTGGATCTCCTTACGGTATGGTTTCTGCTGACCTTGACGGAAACGGTATCGTTGAACTCGTCATGTCCAGCTGGAACAACAACAACCTAACCTTAGCTCAGGCGGTCGGTCCAGATACCTACTACCTTCCTGATGGAAGCCAAGGCCAGCATTGGGCACATATTAATCCGACCCGAGACACCGTTCCACTTTTCGGAATTTTGAAAGTGGATATTGATGGGGATGGAAACGACGAAGTGTACGGTTCCGAATACAATACCGGTGACGTTTGGGTACTTAATTACAATCGCGGAGAAAACGTTTTTGCGATTACTGAGGACAACTACAAATTAGCCGTGGTTCCTGGCCTTTCTTCGCTTGGCCTAGCTGCCGGCGACCTAGATGGCGATGGAAATATTGACCTAATTGGTAGTGGTGCTGCGTTCTCTCACAATCAATACAACGATGGAAAAGACCCAAACTGGGTTAACATTGTTGAATTCATTGGTACAGATCCTGAAAATCCAGCTCACTACTCTCCTATCACGCAAGTTTTCTTCCCGAACGATCGTACGGATGCGTTTGATTTGATTACGCGTGACTCTGCTGGCGTTATTACGACCTACCGTGCGAATGCGGACAACGGTCCTCAGTTTGCATCTAAGTTTGCCTTCCTAGGGGACGTGGACAACGATGGGCACAATGAAGTAGCACTAGGCTTCCAAGGCCAGAGCGACTCATTGCGCACGTTTACAGAGGTATTCAACCCTGCAGACAGCACGTATGTCGTTGATCCGACAACCATTAAGTCTGTGGTGAACTCACAACGTGTATTTATGCGCGTTCTTTCATCTGGTGCAACGGGAATTGGTATTGCCGACGAACGTGTTGTTATTCCTTCAGACTATGTGCTAGAGCAAAACTATCCGAACCCATTCAATCCTTCGACTTCGATTCGTTTTGAGCTTCCAATTGACAAAGCGATTTCGGTGTCGATTTATGATGTGGCTGGACGTTTGGTTAGAACGTTGGTTGACAATCAGTTCTATTCTCAAGGTTCACATGAAGTAACCTGGGACGGAACGGCTGCAAATGGCGCAGCGGTATCGAGCGGTACTTACATGTACACGCTCAAGTATGGTAACTTTGCTCAGACAAAGACCATGGTGCTTCTGAAGTAGCCAGGCCTGCTACAATTCATGGGGAGGCCCTTTCGGGCCTCCCCTTTTTTTGCGGTTTCCACTAGGAACCGATTGAAACCCGTGCAAACTCCTTCGTTTGCTCAGCGAAAACGCACCCATTATGCGTAAACACAGTCTCTTTCTATTATTTCTTTTGATTTGGGGCGTACAGTTCGCTTCTGCCCAAGGAAAAATCGCCGGTCGAATTACCGACAGTGCATCGGGCGACCCTTTGATTGGGGTAAACGTTATTCTTGACGGCACTACACAGGGAACCACGACCGATTTGGATGGGAATTACATCATTTTGAATGTGCGCCCGGGCGAGTATTCCCTAAAGTTTTCGTACATCGGTTTTTCGACCCAGGTGATTGCTGGAATTCGCGTTTCCACAGGCCAAACTACGCGCTACGACTTCAGGATGAAGGAAGAGATTATTGAAGGCGAGGAAATTGTTATTCAGGCCGAGCGACCCATGGTTCAAAAGGACCTAACCGCATCCAGTAAAACGGTTAATGCCGCTGAAATTGAAGCGTTACCGGTTGAAGGTTTCTTTGGCGTCTTGGTCACACAGGCCGGAGTGAATCAGGGGCCCGGTGGTGAGATACACATTCGTGGTGGTAGAAGTAACGAAATTTCCTACCTGGTAGATGGGATGTCCGTAGGTAATCCCTTTGAAACCAACGGTTTGGCCACATCTGTTGCTGCCGATGCCATTCAAGAAATGACGGTTATCTCAGGTGCCTTCAATGCCGAATATGGTAAGGCGATGTCCGGTATTGTGAATCTGGTTACCAAAGAGGGTAACGATAAATTGGAAGGCTCCGTTAGTTTTTATGGTGGGGATAACGTCACGAAGCACAGCGATATTTACGGTCCGCCAACGAGCACCAGCAATTTAGGCCTGAATGTTTTCACGGGCGAAGGAACGCTTTCCGGCCCTCTGCCCTTCTACAAAAAGATTCGTTTCTTCCTTTCTGCTCGCTACGACAAGAATGAAGGGACTATTTACGGGAAGGACTTACACCTACCTTCAGACTCCGCTAACTTCAACGGAGACAGAACCTTACGGGATACGATTCAAGAATACATCCCAGGTTACGACGGTCCACTTTGGTACTACGAGCTTCATGGAAAACCGTGGTACGAATACGGCGAAGGCGATCCTTTGCCAGGCAAAGATGTAGCATTAAACCCAAGAGAAAGCGGCAACTTTATTGCAAAATTTAGCACGCGTCCATTTCCCGGTGCAAAGTTGGAATACTCGTTCCTAATGGATGGAGCGAAACGCAAGTCGTTTAGTTTCTTATACAAGTACAATCCTAGCGGTACCACGTCTTATCGTGACGTCTCTTATAACAATAGTTTACACTGGACGCACACGTTAAATGACCGTGCGTTTTACACGGTAAAAGCCTCATACGCCACTAGCGATGCGAAATCGTTTCTGTATGAGAATCCGCTTGATCCTCGGTATGTCTCTTCTGGTAATATTATTGGATTCCCCGGCAATCAATTTTTGATGGGTGGAAACCAAAAGGACCATGTATATGAATCGTCGTCATCGTTCAGGCTGAAAGCAGACTTGACGTCGCAGATAGGCATTATCCACGAAACAAAAGTGGGTGCCGAACTAAACCTCCATTCGCTGGACCGTGAAAACTTTGTCATCCTGTATGACGGAGACAACTACCCCGTACCTACCGTACCGGACGTTACAACACCGGCCCACGACAAGTATTCGGGGCAAAAGGTTTTAGAATTCAGTTTGTATGCCCAGGATAAGCTGGAATTTGAGGATTTCATCATCAATGCAGGACTGCGTTTTGAACGCTTCGATCCAAACGGTCAATACTTCCCCAATTTGTTGAACCCACCGGTCAAAGAAAACGAATTTGAGACATTAGCCCTGGATGCGAAAGCCACCACGTTGTTTATGCCACGATTGGGTGTTTCTTTCCCGATAACCGAAACGGGCATTATTCACTTCTCTTACGGGCATTTTGCGCAAATGCCACGACTTCGCAACCTGTATTTAAATCCAGAATTCGAATTCGGCGTAGGTAGCAACCCAACCTTTGGCAATACGAACATGCGTCCTGAACGGACGGTTCAGTACGAAATCGGTTTGCAGCAAGCCTTGACCAGCACACTGGCCTTTGATGTGACCGGTTTTTTCAAGGACATCCGAGATTATCTCGCGTTGCAAACCATTCGGTTTAGCTCCATCGCCGGCGAAGATATTTATAATATCTATTTGAACAGGGACTATGCCAACGTTAAAGGGGTCACGTTTGCGCTAACCAAACGTCGTGACAGAAACGGAATGCTATCCGCTGGAATTGACTACACCTTCCAGATCGCCGAAGGCAATAACAATGAAACCAACGCCTTTTTCTACAACCATCTTTCGGGTAGAGAAAATGAATTGGAATTGATCCCGCTTGGGTTCGATCAGCGACACATTCTTTCAGGAACCGTTACGCTTACTAAACTTGGCAAATGGGGTGCATCATTCATCACGTCGTTCTCGACAGGTTATCCGTACACACCGCTGCTGTTTGATCAAAAAATTGACCAACTACCCAATCAAGAACGCAAACCGAGTTTGATTAAGTTGGATGCGCATCTTTATCGAGATATCAAGCTGACCGGAAGAGGTCATCTTCGTCTCTTTGCTAAGATATTTAACGTGCTCGATCACTTAAATGAGACGTCTGTGTTTAGCGACACGGGTCGAGCAACCTACTCTCTTAACGGACAACGTGGGACACACGCTTCTTGGGAGCCCGCTTATGGCCTCCCAGGCATTCAAAATCTGAACGAGTTCAATACTCGTCCCGACTTTTACAGTTCACCACGTGAGATCCGTCTTGGAGCCACTTTGTCCTTCTAAAAAGATGCTCCACTATTTAAAATTGAAAGTTCAAATGTCTAACTCGAGTAGCATGAAGGCTATTTTAACCCTCTTTTGTTTCTCCCTTTGCGCGATTCCTTCCTTTGCTCAGGAACGTGAAAGAGGCTGGGATTACAATCAACAAAGCCGATGGCTATCTAATCAAGCCGGTAAAGGTGGAGCTTCGGCGGTCGCGGACTGCCTAGAGGATAACACCGACCGACGTGAGGCCATCTTAAACGGCAACCGAATTACATCGCAGATCCTCAATTTCGGTTCGATTTCCTCCCCGGGGAATACGCTTACCGACATTGTTTGGAACGGCCTTGGTTATGGGTATGAATTTGGACCTTTTGTGGCCGCAGAGGTTATCGATGTGGGTCACAATGATCCCAAAAGTGTGCTTAAAAGGGATGAAAACGACAATATTGTGCTAGATGCCCAGGGCAATCCCATTTGGGTCATGCATATCGTGTCGGATGGTATCGTGTCAAACGGCGCCGAGATTTCT
>JAURGV010000104.1 GCA_030833605.1 Rhodothermales bacterium | reverse complement strand
GAGAAGCCATCAATCAACGTATTCTGGAAATACCGAATACTTGGCGTAGAACCAATGCTGATTTCCAACGAGCCATCGACGGCAGCTTTAATGCCACCCTTTTTCAGGCTACTCGCAAAAGCCAACATGCGGTCGCGTTCTTGGTTGCTGACCCGACGCAGAGACGCTTCTAGCGATTCGCCATCCGATTGCGGACCGAAATAAGAGTGTCCCGCGTGGGTCAAAATGCCGCGAAGCCGTAAACCGGGCAGCTCGTCGACCCATTTTGCAAAAGCAACACTTTCGGGATTGTCCCATAGGACACCACATCGGTGATACCCGATATCGGTTTCTAACATCACATCGACCGTAAGCCCTTGCGCGGCAAAGAATTCTGACGCCGACCGAGCCCCTTCGCGTGTGTCTACGCAAAACGATATCCGCGTCCGTGGAAGCAACGCAGCCACTCGACGGTACTTTTCTTCCCCAAATAGTGCATAGGCAAGTCGAATGTCGTCGAAACCAGCCGCAGCAAATACTTCCGCCTCTCCTAGTTTGGCAACCGTTAACCCTGTCGCACCCAGCTCCCGTTGCATCGAGGCAATCTGCACCGACTTGTGCGTCTTAATATGCGGCCTTAATCGTACGTTTTGCTCGTTCGCCAAATCCTGCATGGATCGAATATTTTCGTCCAAACGGCTCTTTTCAACCAAGATTGCAGGAGTAGGTAGTTCTGAAACAAGCATTTTTAGTCCGATCTAATTGGATGGCCATTCGATGGCAATACTAGACATAGGGATAGTAACGATGTCTCCACTTCCATCCTTATGAGTGGAATATATCAGTTCCATCTGGCTTGGGCTTAACATCGCGCCGTATTCACCTTTTGCGGTGTTCACTTCTGGGCCCAAATTAATGGCTGCCGACCAACCGGCCTCGGATGGAAATGAAATCCACAAGTCGTCCTCGCCCAACCCATTGGGGTCATTGGTGCGGGAGAATAGTATAAATCTACTATCCGGACTGATGAATACATCGGACTCCGAAAATTCCGTGTTAACGGCTCCTGGAAGCAGGTGGGCTGAATATCCATCGCGACCCAAAACGGCCTGATAGATGTCAGAAAGCCCCTTTCCACCTGATCTATCCGAAACAAAGTAAATACTTCCATCTTCGGCAACCGAACCATGGAAATCATTGGCATCCGTATTCAATGCATACAGGGCCTCTGGCTCCAACCAAGATTCTCCGTCGTGCATTGCAATCCACAGATTGAAATCACGTGTCGTGTCGTCGGCATCTACCGGACGGTCAGAAGAGAACAACATGGCATCCAAGGCCGGATAAAAACGTGCCCCACGGTCGTTGTAAGTGCCCGAAAAGGGCATCACAACCGGCTCAGACCACCCTTCCGACGACTTGGTCATCTCAAACAAGGTGTGGTTCTCCCAATTTGCATCGTGCCGGCTAAATACCATGCGGGATAATTCGCTATTGATAGTCATCCAGCCTTCTCCCTGCTCAGACACAATCGCTTCGTAGGGGGTAGCTAAAAAAGACCCTGATGAATCCTTTTCTGAAGTTCCGCACCCAGAAAAAAGGACTGTAAAACCAATAAAAACGGATGTTATAAATCGACGCGACATAGAACCTATAAATTGAATTGAATCGGATGTCGTCTAAGTCGGAACCAGATAATGGTTCCGAATGGCCTCCAAAATGCCTCTTTTTTAGCTGCAAATTTGATCTTGTTTGGCGCCAATTCGAACTCGTAAATAAATCGTATTTTGCGACCTTACGCACCAAAGATCCGCCTTCTACGCCTCCCTCTTAACAAACGCCCTGAAAATGAAACTCCTTCGCTTTGGTCCCGCCGGATTTGAACTTCCTGGAATAGAGACCCCCGATGGTCGCCGTTTTGACGTTTCTTCCCGTATTTCCGATTACAATCGTGAGTTTTTTGCTTCTGGGGGTATCAAAACCTTACACGCGTGGGAAAAAACGGATTTCGAAGGCGCTCCAGCCATTCCCGACGATATTCGATTGGGCGCTCCGACCGCAGCTCCGGGTAAAATCGTTTGTATCGGACTGAATTATTCGGATCACGCCAAAGAAACGGGCGCTAAAATTCCCCAAGAACCGGTTCTTTTTTTCAAAGCTACTAGTGCCATTGTGGGTCCTAACGACGACCTGATCCTTCCTAAGGGCAGCGTCGCCACGGATTGGGAAGTCGAATTGGCCCTCGTAATCGGTTCAAAAGCCAGTTACGTGACGGAAGAAGAAGCCCTAAGCCACGTCGCTGGGTACGTCCTACACAACGACTATTCGGAGCGGAATTTCCAGTTAAAGCGTGGGGGACAATGGGTTAAAGGCAAAAGTTGTGACACCTTTGCTCCGCTGGGGCCGTGGTTAGTCACGCCAGACGAACTGGGCGATGTTCAAAACCTAGACATGTGGCTAACGGTCAACGGGACGATGCGTCAAAACTCCAGTACAGCCAATATGGTGTTCGGTGTGGCCCACTTGATATCGTACGTGAGCCAATTCATGACGCTGGAGCCAGGAGATATTATTTCCACGGGTACGCCCGCTGGCGTAGCACTTGGCATGGAAACGCCCCTGTACATCAAGGAGGGAGATGTAATCGAATTAGGAATAGACGGGCTGGGATCCTCTCGTCAGCGCGCAAAAAACTGGAAAGCCCAGCCTTAACACCAGCAAAACACCCAAAAGCCTATCGTTTCTGCCCGACAGCAGCCACAGCAATACGTGCACGGTTGCGTGCGCGATCCAATGCTTTGGTCATGCGTGCTTTGGTCTCTGGGTCCAACGACGATGCCAACGCATCTACCGCCCGCTGTTCAGCTGCTTTGGCACGTTCCACATCGATTTGGCTTGCCAACTCTGCGGATTCTGCTAGCACTGTAACCACATTATCCGCTACTTCGACAAAACCACCGCTCGTTGCAAACGTGATGGCTTGCCCTTTTTTGTCTGTAATCACAAGAGAGCCAATATCGATACCGGCAATCATGGCAGCATGGTTGCTAAGTACTTCAAAAGAGCCTTCAACACCTGGAGCACGTATGCCTTTGGCTTCTCCGCTAAACACGCGGCCGGATGGTGATACAATTTCGACAAACATATTCGTCGTGGTGCAAATTCAGAATGATGAACGGACGGAGACGCCTTTCGGCCGGATGGAAACCTATGCGTCGAGCGCTAGCATTTTCTCACCGGCTTCGATGACTTCTTCAATCGCTCCTTTGTAAGCAAATGCGTTTTCTGGAAGATGATCCAATTCACCGTCCAAAATCATGCGGAAACCACGGATGGTGTCGTCGATTTTAACATATTTACCTGGGTTACCGGTAAACTGCTCTGCCACGAAGAAAGGCTGGCTCATGTATTTTTGAGCACGACGAGCGCGTCCAACAACCAATTTATCTTCGTCAGAAAGTTCGTCCATCCCTAGGATCGCGATAATGTCCTGAAGTTCTTTGTAACGCTGCAGCAAGATTTTGACGTCTTGAGCCGTGTTGTAGTGCTCGTCACCCAAAATGCGAGGATCCAAAATGCGGCTTGTCGAATCCAGAGGATCGATAGCAGGATACAGACCCAACGATGCAATTTGACGAGAAAGAACCGTCGTAGCATCCAAGTGGGCAAATGTTGTCGCGGGAGCCGGGTCAGTCAAGTCATCGGCAGGTACGTAAACGGCCTGAACGGACGTAATAGATCCGTTTTTGGTCGACGTAATGCGCTCTTGCATTTCACCCATCTCGGTGGAAAGCGTAGGTTGGTAACCCACGGCAGAAGGCATACGACCTAAAAGAGCCGATACTTCAGATCCGGCCTGGGTAAAGCGGAAAATGTTGTCCACGAAGAACAATACGTCTTTACCACCCTGGTCACGGAAATATTCAGCAACCGTTAGGCCCGACAACGCCACACGAGCACGCGCTCCTGGTGGTTCGTTCATCTGACCAAACACAAGTGCCAAACTGGAATTTTTAAGAGCGTCTGGATCTACTTTGCTCAGATCCCACTCGCCTTGCTCCATGGAGTGCAAAAATTCTTTGCCATAATCCACAACACCCGACTCAAGCATCTCACGAAGCAAGTCGTTTCCTTCCCTGGTACGCTCTCCCACACCAGCGAAAACCGAAAGACCGTCGTGGCCTTTAGCAATGTTGTTGATCAATTCCATGATCAAAACGGTTTTACCTACACCAGCACCACCGAAGAGGCCAATTTTACCCCCACGTGCATACGGCTCGAGAAGGTCAACTACTTTGATACCTGTTTCCAACATCTCAACGGATGTGGATAGGTCTTCAAATGCTGGAGGAGCAGCGTGAATGGGACGACGTCCTTCGCCTTTGGGCTGCGGGATACCGTCGATAGCTTGCCCAACCACGTTGAACAGACGACCCAAGATGTCCTCGCCAATCGGCATGGAGATGGCACGTCCGGTGTTGACCACTTTCGTTCCACGGGTTAATCCATCTGTAGCGTCCATGGCAATGGTGCGAACACGATTTTCGCCCAAGTGCTGCTGCACTTCCAGAACCAATTTGGTGCCATCCTCGCGATCAATCGTCAAGGCGTGCAAAATATCCGGAACGGAATTGGCTGGGAATTGAGCGTCGATAACGGGACCGACAATCTGTACTACTTCACCGGTGGCAAACTTTGCTTCCATCAGTATCTGAAGATCTTTGGTTTCTTGGCAGGCCTTTAAAAAGCCTTGCAATATTGCAGGAAAACGACCTGTACGCAAAAAGCAGTTACACAGGTCACTTTGAGAGTCTCAAAAAATACGATGAAAGGAAAAGAAACGCTTCTCCGAGCCGGGCGGATATCGCAAAGAAACAGGGAATTTCCGCCCTTCTTAATATGTTCACGAACTCTATTTTTTTCGATGCCTGATCCTATATTGACCTTGATATACCCCCGCAACGTGATGGATTTCGGACATGAAAAACCTCGTAGCCGCTCTTTTTTTCAGCTTACTATTTCTTGCAGGGCCTTTGGTAACGCCTTTGTTCGCCCAAGACCTCCCTACCATTGAATCTAAAACGGAGTCAATGGAGCAAATAAAAGGGTTTTACACCATTTACTGGGACGAACCCGCCGGTAAGGTTTGGTTGGAAATCGATCGGTTTAACGAGGAGTTTATCTACCAGGTGTCGTTGGCGGCCGGACTCGGTTCTAACGATATCGGCTTGGACCGCAATCAGTTAGGGGGAACGTACATCGTCAAATTTGAGCGCCGCGGCCCAAAAGTGTTTATGGTTGTTCCAAATTTGGATTACGTGGCGGTGACGAAAAACGTCGCTGAACAGCAATCGGTAAAGGATGCCTTTGCTTCGGGAGTCATGCATGGCTTTACGGTGGCCGCGCAAACCAAAAACCGTGTGCTGGTAGATGCTACTTCTTTTGTTGTACGGGATGCTCATGGGGCGGCCAACACCCTAAAGCGATCTGGTCAAGGCTCGTACCGCGTTGACGATTCCCGGTCAGCTCCATATAAAGAGCGTACCAAAGGATTTCCACGCAACATCGAAATGGAAGCAATGCTTACGTTTACTTCCGATGCGCCGGGTGGAACGGTTCGAAGTGTAGCCTCCTTGGCTGAATCGTTCACGTTAAGGGAACGCCATTCCTTCATCGCGTTGCCTGAGCCGGGCTTCGAACCGCGCAAAAACGACCCCAGATCGGGTTATTTTGGGCCCAGTTTTCTGGATTATTCCTCTCCGATCGGCTCTGACATGCGGGTGCGATACATTTCGCGCCACCGATTGGAGAAAAAAGATCCGTCGGCAGCGGTTTCCGAGCCCGTGCAACCCATCATTTACTATTTGGATAACGGTACACCCGAGCCTGTTCGTTCGGCATTACTGGAAGGCGGAAATTGGTGGAATCAAGCGTTTGAAGCTGCTGGGTACAAGGATGCGTTTCGCGTTGAAATGCTTCCCGATGGGGCCGACCCGCTAGACGTCCGCTACAATATTATCAATTGGGTTCACCGATCCACACGTGGATGGAGCTACGGTTCTAGCATTACCGATCCCCGGACGGGCGAAATTCTTAAAGGGCACGTTTTATTGGGCTCTTTGCGCGTGCGCCAGGATTATTTGATCGCTCAAGGACTACTCAACCAGTTTGACGCATCAAAAGCGGTTAGCCAAACCGATCCGATGCTGGAAATGGCCCTGGCCCGCATTCGACAGCTTTCGGCGCACGAAATTGGCCATACCCTGGGAATCCAACACAATTTTGCGGCTTCAATTAATGACCGAGCTTCCGTTATGGACTATCCGGCGCCCCTGGTAAAGGTTGATCCAGAAGGACGCATATTGCTCCACGACGCCTACGATTCGGGAATTGGCGACTGGGATAAATACACTATCCGATATGGTTATTCCGATTTTCCTGAGGGTACGGATGAAAAAGAGGCGCTGGATGCCATTATAGATCAGTATGTGGGTGAGGGCTGGTTCTACATTACAGATAGCGATGCACGCGATGAAGGTGGGTCGCACCCGCAAGCGCATCTTTGGGACAACGGAAGTGACCCTGTAGCTGCATTAGAGCTGGATATGACGGTTCGCGGATTAGCACTATCCCGGTTTGGTGTGACCAATCTGGCTCCCAATCAGCCCATGGCAACCCTAGAAGAAGTGTTGGTACCGCTTTACTTACGCCACCGCTACCAAATTGACGCCGTGGCGAAATTGGTTGGGGGTGTTGGCTACACCTACAAAATGCGTGGTGATGGTCAATCACTACCTGAGGCCGTCTCGGCCAGTAAACAGCGGGAAGCGCTCAATGCGCTGATGGCCGTTTTGTCTCCCTCCGCCTTAGCGCTGCCTCCGCACATTCAAACCCAAATTCCACCTCGTCCACCGGGATATGGTGGTCATAGAGAACTATTTAGCGGTCGAACGGGGCCGGTTTTCGATCCGTATGCCCCGGGGGCAGTTGTTGCGCAGCAAGTGTTTGGCCTGTTGCTCAATCCTTCGCGCACCGCACGATTGGCGTATCAAAAAGACTTTAATCCAGCGCTTTCGGACTTGATTGAAGTGCTGGTTGCGGTAACGCAAAAAGTTGTATTGTCCGACATCCCTCGGGATGCTTACGAAGCCGAGTTGCAACGCCAAACCCAACAAATTTGGGTGGACGAATTGTTAACCGCGGCCGCATCAAGCTCGCAAGCTCCTGCGGCTCGTTCGGGGATTCTGTTTCATTTGAAAGATTTGATGACCTGGCTGGCCGATCATGCCGATGAATACGACGACCAAACCAGAGCCCATCGATTTGCGATGCTAGACGATATTGACCGCTACATTTTCCGCCCCTTCCAGACCACGGAAAAGCCTTTGCGTGTGACTACGCCGCCTGGCTCACCTATTGGATCGGATGGCCCTGCCTGGATGCAACGGTCTCATGAGCGTGCGGAATGGCTCCGAGAGTGGACGGCCCAGACGGCTATTTGCACCTTCTGATCCTGCTATTCGACCCGTTTTTTTAACCTTGAACGGCCTAGAAGAAGTGCCACCCGGAGGAATACTTAATTCGTTCGGGCACTTCGCTTGGCCAACCAACCGTCGATACTGAATCGGCCCGGTCCCGCCAAGGTTAACGCCACACAGATGCTAAAAAAAACGGTTGCCGTCAGACCCTTTCCTACCAAATCTGAATCGTGGTAGACGAATGCAGCAACGAAAGTTACACTGGCGTTCATGAAGGTTGCATATCGGGTCCAGAGGCCCCCAACCATTAGGAATCCGCCGAGAAACTCAGAAAGGACCGCGACCCAGGCAAAGAACACAGGAAACGGGAATCCCATTTCGGTTACGTTTTGAATGAATCTTGCCTGCGGGCCCCACACCCCTTCCCGTGGCAGTACTTTTTCAAAGATGAAGATGAAGGCCAGGCCAGCGACAACGCGAAGGACCA
>JAURGV010000103.1 GCA_030833605.1 Rhodothermales bacterium | reverse complement strand
AGTGGTGAAGAAACAGAGGATTTGAGCATTTAGAACCCGAATTGGTCTGATTTGGGTAATTCTATTATGCCTATCCGTTGTTTCATCTTCTAAAGAGCCTTAATTTTACCCGTCTGTGCCTTTTTATGTCTTCACGAGACTAATTTTAGTCCCGCGATGAGGTAAAGCTGACACAAAAGCCGTTTCTCAGCACGTGAGGCGGGTAATCAATAGATTTTGCTAACTGATGTTTGAAAGTCTCTCAGAAAAGCTAGAAGGTGCTCTCCAAAGCCTAAGTGGCCAAGGACGTATCAACGAGCTGAATATCGCGGAAAGTATGCGCGAGATTCGGCGGGCTTTGCTGGATGCAGACGTCAACTACCAGGTAGCAAAAGACTTTACGGATCGAATAAAGGATCAAGCGCTGGGAAGTGAAGTGCTCAATGCAGTTTCACCCGGGCAACAACTAGTTAAAATCATTTATGATGAACTGGTTGTTCTACTTGGGTCGACGCATGAGGATATCTCCTTTGCTAAACAGCCACCTACCGTAATCTTGATTGCCGGACTTCAAGGGTCTGGGAAAACTACTTTTGCTGGAAAGCTGGCATATTACTTCAAGAGCAAAGGCAGAACGCCTATGCTGGCCGCGGCTGACGTATACCGTCCGGCAGCAGTGGATCAGCTAAAGACGCTTGCCGATTCTATTGGAGTGCCCGTCTATTCGCTGGAGAAAGATGGCCAAGTTGTACAAGATCCCGTTCGTATAGCCAAGGAAGCTGTTGCAGCTGCCAAACGCGATGCGCGAGATATTGTGATTATCGACACGGCTGGACGTCTTCATGTGGACGAGAAAATGATGAAGGAGGTTGCCGACATTAAATCGGCAGTCAATCCGACTGAAATCTTGTTCGTAGTAGACGCGATGACTGGTCAGGATGCAGTTAATACCGCCGTTGAATTCAACCAGCAGTTGAACTTTGACGGCGTGGTTCTAACGAAACTCGATGGAGATACTCGGGGCGGCGCCGCGTTATCGATTCGAACGGTAGTTCAGAAACCCATTAAATTTGCGTCTACGGGTGAAAAACTGGATGCGTTGACCCCATTCTATCCTGATAGAATGGCCCAGCGTATTCTCGGCATGGGAGACGTAGTCTCTTTTGTTGAAAAAGCCCAGGAGCAGTTTGACGAAAAGCAAGCCGAGAAGCTTCAAAAGAAAATCAGGTCGGAAGATTTCAACCTGGAAGACTTTTTGGATCAACTGAATCGGCTTAAAAAAATGGGATCTATGAAGGATCTCATTGGGATGATTCCGGGTGTTGGCAAACAGGTAAAAGACCTGGATGTTGATGATGACGCTTTTAAATATATAGAAGCCATCATTTACTCCATGACTTTCGAAGAACGCCAAAATCCGGACATTATCAATGGAGGCCGGCGCAAACGCATAGCAAATGGCGCTGGTGTAGAAGTTCGTGAAGTGAATCAGCTATTGAAGCAGTTTCGCGACATGAAGAAAATGATGAAAACGATGACCAAATTAATGGGTAAAGGACGATCACTCGACCTGGCATCCATGATGGGAAGTCGCTAATCATTTTCACCCCTAAAACATGATATTTCAGATCACAATCAGTCAAAGAAAGTGGTAAAGCTTCGACTTAGACGAATGGGACGCAAAAAGCGCCCAATTTATGCGATCGTGGCAGCGGATACCCGCAGCCCTCGCGACGGACGGTACATTGAAGATTTAGGCCGGTATAATCCTTTGGATGAACCAGCTACTTGCGAAATCAACGGAGACCGCGTAATCCATTGGCTCTTAGATGGAGCCCAACCTACAGAAACAGTCCGTGCTCTTTTGAGCAAAGAAGGATTGATGCTGGAGTTGCACATGCGCCGCAAGAATAAATCCGACGAAGAAATTGCATCTGCAGTTGAGGCACACAAAGTGGCTCGCGCAGAAAAAGCGGCTTCCAGTGGCAAAACGACTGCAGAACAGCGTCGTAAACAAGCCCTTAAGGAAGAAGAGAAACGTGCTGCTGAAGCTGCTGCTGAAGCAGCCAAGGCAAAAGCTGTGGCGCTTGCCAAAGCTAAAGAAGATGCCGCTGTAATGGCAGCCGCCGACGAATCCAACAGGGAAACAGCTGCAAAAATCGCAAAAGCTGAACAGGTTGAAGCGAATGCAGCACAGGCCGCAGAAGATGCCGCCGGCTCCGAATCAGTAGTTGAAGAAGCGCCTGTGGCAGAAGAAGCTCCCGTAGCTGAAGCTGCACCAGTGGCTGAAGAAACTCCTGAAGCTGAAGCCGCACCGGCTACTGAAGAAGCACCTGCTTCCGAAGAAGCTCCGGCTGCCGACGACACTGAAAAAGCATCCTGATCTAGACTTTCTGGAGTACCATGGACCACCTAGCACCCCTTAGGGAGATGGGACGTATCGTGCAAACGCATGGTATTGGTGGAGAAGTGAAAATTGCTCCGGAAACCGATGATCCGGCTCGTTTTCAATCGTTGAAAACTATTTATGTTGGCTCCAATTCGGAGTCAGCAGTGTCCTTTGACTTACTGTCAGTCAGACTACAACCTTCCAAGTTTGGAATTACTGTTGTTGCTAAGCTATCAGGTATTGATAGGATTGAAGATGCAGAATCTTTGGCTAAGCTAAAGGTTTACGCGTTGGAATCGGATCTTCCAGCTTTGGAAGATGGCGAATTCTATTTCTCCGATCTTATTGATATGGTAGTTGTCGATCTTCAGGATGAAAAAATTGGAACGGTAATCGATGTGATTGAAGGTAGGGGTCAGAACATATTGGTCGTACAGCGAAAAAGTATGCCCGATGTGATGATTCCGATGGTGGATGAGTTCATTGTCGAAATTGATTTTGATGCCAACCAAATCCAGATCGATCCTATTGAAGGTCTGTTGTAAAACACGGCGTTATGCGCGTAGACATCATTTCTGCCTTACCTGAGATCGTTAGGGGCTCTCTTCAAGAGAGTATCCTTGGACGCGCTCAGAAAAAAGGAGAATTGGAAGTTCACGTGCACGATCTTCGAGATTATGCAACGGATAAGTACAAAAAAGTTGACGATTATCCATTTGGCGGTGGTGCCGGAATGGTGCTTAAACCAGAGCCTATTGCGGCCTGTTTTGAACACATCCGTGAACACCAAGCCCCAATCGATGAAGTGATCTTTTTGACTCCCGACGGAGAAGTACTTACGCAAGCCATTGTTAACGAACTGTCTTTAAAAAACAGAATCGTGATGTTGGCCGGGCACTACAAAGGGGTTGATCAACGGATTAGAGATACAGAGATTACCCGGGAAATTTCCATTGGAGATTACGTTCTGAGTGGGGGGGAACTACCAGCATTAGTGCTTGTAGACGCCATTGCACGGCTTTTGCCGGGTGTTCTTGGTGATGCCACATCCGCTTTGACCGATTCTTTTCAAGATGAATTGCTCGATGCTCCGACGTTTACCCGACCTGCCGATTTTAACGGCATGAAGGTTCCAAACGTATTGCTCTCTGGAGATCATGCCAAAATAGAGGCGTGGAGAGATGCACAGCGAATGGAAAAAACCAAACGAAGAAGGCCTGATCTACTCCATTCGATGCCGTCAGATGATTTATCTGATGCGAAGGGTACGAAAAACACGTAAGCTGACTGACCTTAGAAATTAGCTACTAACTTATTGCTTTTAGAGGGTATGCCATGGCTACCGATATAATGAACCTTATTGAAACGTCCCAGAAGCACAACAATGTGCCGGACTTCACCACCGGTGATACGGTAAACGTGCACGTGCGTGTTGTTGAGGGCGAAAAAGAGCGCATTCAGCAGTACCAGGGCGTCGTTATTGCGTTCAAAGGTTCCGACTCACGTCGTACCTTTACGGTTCGCAAAGTATCTAACGGTGTTGGAGTGGAACGTATTTTCCCTTTGTACTCACCGAAATTAGCTCAGATCGAAGTAGTTCGGGCTGGTAGCGTTCGTCGCTCCAAACTGTATTACCTCAGAGATCTACGCGGTAAAGCTGCTCGTATCAAAGAGCGCCGCCGGTAGATTGAACGCACTTAGTTGGTAACATCTAAGTGTGCTGGACTGATAGATCTGAATCGTGATTCTATTTTAGGGGCTCGGGCAGTCGGCGATATATCGCCGACTGCCCGAGTGTTCTTTTTATCCAAATCCTAAAAAGTACGCCATGAAAATTGCCGTTTGGAAAAACGCGGTAACGTATCCAGCATTCAAAGGATTGTCGGATACCTTCGGTAGTTCAGTCTATCAAGCCACCCGTGAACAGCTGACCACAGACCTTCAGAAAGGTGCCGCACATGTGGCGCTTATTCCGATAGATGTGGCCCTGGCTAATCCCAAGGAATTCGACATTCTGCCTGCGGTTGCCATTTCTTCTTGGAATAATCCGTTCGCACCGCTTACCGTCGGCTCTCAACTTGGAAACGAGACGCTCGGATTAATTCATGGGGTAGAGGGTAGGTTATCGGCACTCATAGCCGCTATTGTTCTAAAGGAACACTACGGGACTATGGTGGCGCTTAATGAGCGGACTTCCTTGCCAGAAGGCATTCCAAGCGACGCCCTGATCTCTATTCCATTGGAAGACCAGGTAGATGCTCCAGACGATCAAGCGATCACGCTAGACCTAGGGCAAGAATGGTATGAGATGTCTAATTATCCTTTTGTTTGGGCCGTTTTTGTTACGGCAAAAGGAGCCGCTACCGACGACACCATTACAGCGATTCGCGACGCAATCGTATTCATTGACGACCATCGAGCTGACTTTGCCCGCCAGTGGAGCCAAGATCCTGAAGTGGAAGACTTCGTTCTCAATGATTTGCGCTTTAGATTGGACGACCTGGCCATTGCCAGCATGACTGAACTATGCGACCAGTTGTACTATTACGGTATCACGGAAGAAATACAACCCGTGCAATTGGCAAGTCTGACCGAAAAATGATCGTTCGGCTGAGAAGCCTGATTCCCGCAACGCATGACCGATTCTGTTAAAATAATTACCTCTAATAAAAAGGCGACGTTCGAATACCATATCGACGAGCGCTTTGAGGCTGGGATGGTTTTAACGGGGACTGAAGTAAAATCACTTCGCAGTGGCAAAGCCAATCTCCAGGAAGCGTATTGCATCGTGGAAGGGAATGAGATGCTGCTTCGCGGTTGCCATATAGCGCCTTACGACCATGGAAATCGCGCGAATCATGAGCCAAATAGAACCCGAAAGCTGCTTCTGCACCGTCGTGAAATTGATAAGCTAGATAAAGCGTCGCGCCAGAAGGGATATACGATCGTTCCGATCAAACTGTATTTCAAAAATGGCCGCGCTAAAATTGAAATCGGTTTAGGAAAAGGTAAAAAACTCTACGATAAACGAGCCGATATAGCCGATCGGGAGTCAAAGCGACGCATGGATCGTTTGACTTCAAATTCGGCCAAAGGGGACGGCGAATAACAGAGCGGGCTCCTAAAAGGGCATTTAAAGAGCTCCTAGTAGGGCATTTAAAGAGCTCCTAGAAGGGGGCACAAGCTCCTGGTAGGGGCTATTAAGAGTCCCCCTATTCTTCCGTTGGCCCAAAACGAGTACCTTGACTTAGAACCATTCAACCAGTTCGGGTACAGGTCAGTGAGGCACCCTTATACCATTGTCATTCTATTTATCTCGTTTGCGTTGATAGGCGCGATCGACGCGAGAGCCCAGGCCGATGCCAGAGAGAGTCACTTAGCAGCCACCCAATCCGCCATTGCCTCGGGCCATTGGATGGAAGCGGAAAAGGAGATCGATCAGCTCTTATTACGATGGCCCAAAGATGAAGCGGGACTACAATTAAAGGCTCAAATAGCTTTATTCAAGCCTATTCCGGACGTTTCCGCAGCTAAAAAAGCGATAAGTACCTTACCTAGGGCCGTGCGGAATTCGCAGACCGTCAAGGAATTGGATCTCTGGATTGATTTTAAATACGGAAGCTCGTTCATGCCTAGCGTAAAGCTGATGCTTCATCAAAGAAGGGCTAAAAAGTTGGTTGAGGACGACCCCAATAGTTATTTGGGACACTTCATTTTAGGCGCCATTGAATTAAGCGACTTTAGAGACACCCATAATGCGGTTCGATTGCCCGTCAATGCCGATATGGAATCGGTTTTGGAAAACTTATCTCCTGCGACGGGAGGGGCAACCAACAAAAATTATCTTTCAAATGGAAACCCGTTAAGCTACGACATTCCAATACTTCGCAATGACGCGATTGGGGAGGCACATGGAGATCAAGCATTGACTCATTTGGCCTTTGCGTCTTTAAACGGTAGTCTTCGGGAGCTTGGACTTCGGTACTTAGCCGAAACCAGTGCGCGGCGAGGCAAATATGCCTATTTGGACTCAGTTGCGACCAACTTCATACGGACCAATCCCATGCAAGCTTCTGGCTATTTGTACAAGGGATTGGCTTTGTTTATGAAAGGCTCAGTAACGGATGCAGAGATTTACTTCGAATTGGGAATCGACAAACTTCCTGAAGACGAAAAATGGATCTATACCGATCCAAATCTGGTTTTGTCGACGTCAAAAAAAATGGATGAACCGACAGATCAGAATGCAGCATCCGACTATTGGGCCGACCAAGATCCTTATTGGAGTACGCCCGTCAACGAACGACTTACCGAGCATAGATCGCGTGTCGTGTATGCCGATTTAGTTTGGGGGGATGTGGATGATGGTCTGCGCGGGTGGGATACCGAGCCCGGACAGGTTCAAATTCGTTATGGTTGGCCGCAACGATCCATCCAATTCCAAGACGAAATGTCTCGATATTACCAACTTGATTATGGATATCGCTCCTGGATTTTCATGGACCCCTCGAAAACGGGACAATACGTTTTTTGGACGCCAAGATCTGATAGGGCCGCTTTTTCGGGCCTTTGTGATAGAGGTCGAATGGCGATTGACTATGCTGTTTGTGCTGAAGAATGGCTCCGCGACGATCCCGAAAGGACTCAAATTGATCAGAGCAAAAGGCTGGATTTAAAATCTTCCATGTCTGTGTTTGAGGACGTCAATGGAAGGACCGTATCCTTACCACTGTGTTTTCCAACCACCGATCAACTTCCGGGTCCTTCGGTAACGATATTTGACCGTAAAGCAGGTGAGCCTATTCCTGCTTCGGGACGGGAATTGACCTTCGCTGAACGCACACGGCATTGGAGCGAAATGCCATGTGATATTGGTTATGTCGTTGTCCAGCAAATAGATATGGGGGCGCACGAGATTTCAGTAGAGGTCGATGGGCAACGCAGTTTCGCAACCAAGCGCATTCACGTCGATGAAGCCTCGAGTGAATCAGGATTCCGTTTAAGCGACTTGTTGGTGGCACGATTGATAGAAGAATCGGACCTATCTTCGTCTCCAACCATTGATTCTCATTCAGCTGAAACAGGACTCGCCTTCAATCGAATGGGTAAGACCATTTATCCGAAACCCGAGCTATCATTCGATTCCGGCGCGCCAGTTTATTTGTATTTCGAAACCTATGGTCTTGAGGAGGGAAGTGCGTCCACGCTTCAGTTCCAAGCCGCTCTCGTTCCGGGCCGTCTAAATAACGACACCGCTCCGCTGCTGGGCCAGATATTCGGAATGAAGGAAGAAGCAACGGTCTCCGTAGAGTTTTCGCAAGATGTAAGTGGACCGACGGACTCTCGGTACGTTATTTTAGAGACGAAAGACGTTAGGCAAGGAAGCTATGTGCTGGCTGTTCGAGTCGTTGCGCAACGAACGGGAGAACAAGCCGTCATTAGTAGAGAAATAGTCATCAAATAAAGAATGTATCGACGCTTGATATTGAATTGTCCATTGCGGTTTTTGTACGTACTTGTCGTCCTCAGCGTCTGTATTCCTACGACTCGTTCCTTTGCACAGCAGTCTAGTGTGAGAGGCACGGTGGTGGCCGCTAACAACGGCGAGAGCCTGCAG
>JAURGV010000102.1 GCA_030833605.1 Rhodothermales bacterium | reverse complement strand
TCAACGCCCAAAACGTAATGGTCCGCGCGGGTGTATTGAAGATCTTTGTTGACCAGCGCCGCGCCTTCTCGGTACCCCAGCATGGTGTACGGTGGGAGTTTGTAATAGCGGCCTACCGTAGTGTTGATTTTCCAGTCTTCATTTACACTGTAAGAAGCGGCCAAGCGGGGGGAAAGGGTTTTTAGAAGCGAGTTTTGATTCAAAAACGTGTCATCGTCTGCCCGGATGCCTAAGGAAACATTAAGCTTCTTCGAGAGCAAGTTCGTCGAGGCACTGGCAAACAAACCGTACTTCAGAAAAGACAAGTCAGAATCGTAGGTAAACCCTACAACGGCGTCCTCCGTGCGGTTGCGGTATCGGCTCTGTTGGGCATTAAATCCTGTTACAAGTTGCCAATCATTCCAAAAGTAGGTTACGGAAGAACGAAACTTGGTCTCCGCTTCCGCCGAATTGCTGTAAAAGTAGCGGCCAGTTTCGTTTTGGTTGTCCGCGAAACGCGAGAAGTCGTTTTTAAGCAAGTTGTTCGAGACGGTGGTTGTGACAAATCCAGATCCGCTTTGGAATCGTTTTCGCCACGTCAAGCCTATCGTGTCGGATTGCTGTTCAATAAACGGTGCCTGATCTCGGGTCGCGATCTGATTTGGTTCGACATCGCCTGACGCATCAACGGCGAAATCATCTACAGATCCAACTCCTACGAGTGAAAGCGTATTTAAGGCATTGAGTCGGTGGGTTACTTTGTACTGATAGTCCCAATAATCCGGACGAATGGGGAGCCCAATAAGCTCGAATAAAAACTGGAGGTAACTTCTGCGAACCGACACGATGTAGCTCGTAGCGCTTTCCGTTTTGCCGTTTTTGAATAGCGGACCATTGGCTGTAAGCGCCGTTTCGCTTGCGCTGACGCGGAAGTTGACCGATTGCTGCAAGCGACTGCCTTCACGTTGGTCAAATTGAAGGACTCCCGACAAGGCGTTGTCGTATTGTGCTCCAAAAGCGGAAGTAGACAGGGTCACATTGTCGATAAACGACACATTGAGTAGGCCAACCGGGCCGCCAGAGCTTCCCTGGGTGCTGAAGTGGTTAATATTGGGGATTTCAATCCCGTCTAAGTAATAGACCGATTCGTTTGGGGCTCCACCGCGAATAATCAGGTCGTTTCGGAATCCGCCAGGAGAAGGTGAAATGCCCGGAAGGGATTGGGCCACACGGACTACGTCGTTATTTCCTCCGGGATAGGTTGCAATTTCTACTGCGGTCAGCGTTTGGGTGGAAAGCGGCGTTTCGACCGGTCTGGTGACCACGTTTTTATTGGGCGCGATAGTGACGCCTTCTAAAACAGTTACATCTTCAACAAGAATGAAGGTGTATTCGGGGTTTCCGACGGATTTGACTTGGATGTTAAATAGCGTTTGGGACTTGAAACCCACGTAGCTAACCACCAGGTTGTAGGCCCCAGGCGTTACGCTTTCCATCACGAATCGTCCTTCTACGTTCGAAATAGCTCCCTTTTGAGTGCCCTGCAAATACACCGTAGCCCCGATAAGCGGATTTCGCGCTTCATCATAAACCGTTCCAACAATAGTCGTGGTCACTTGCGCCGTGGAGGTGGCAACGATGGCGCAAGAAATCAAAAGAAAAAGGAGGCGAGCTTTCATTGGAAAGAGGATACGAAACGTTAGTGTGGCTCCCATAATAGGTACACCATATCAAGGTAGGGAAGACGGTATAGACGAACGGGACTGCGCGTAGATAAAGCGGACAAAAAGCACGACAAGCGGAAAAAAGGGATGCGGGCGGCCCTTATCCATCGCTGCGTTCGCCCGTTCAGCGACGTGAAATCCCGTTTGTCGATGCGCTCCTCCTTTTGTCGAATTGAAATGGATGACGCACAGCGCGGTGGGTAACATGAGACACATCATCTAATCTATCCGGTGACGTCATGTCAAACTTTTCTCTTCCTCAAGATCTCCTCTCTAACCCATCGACTTCCTCTCACGGGGATGGTCACCATAGCCATGTGCCCCATATCGTAGCTCCAATGGCGGACGTGCCTTCGGGTGATCATAGGTCGACGGGATATACACGGGTCGATCAATACGATGATATTTCTACTGATCTAATGGGCAGATCGGTGAAGCGAATCCTCGAAACCATTGGAGAGGACGCTGACCGTGAAGGCTTACAGAAAACACCGGAACGCGTCGCAAAAGCCTATCAGTTTCTGACCCAAGGGTACAACCAGGATCCTAGAGCTATTTTGACCAAAGCGCTCTTCAAAGAAGACTATAACGAGATGATTGTAGTAAAGGATATTGACGTGTTTTCCTTGTGCGAACACCACATGCTGCCTTTCTTTGGTAAGGCGCACGTGGCCTACATTCCGGACGGACAAATTGTCGGCCTAAGCAAGATTCCACGTATTGTCGACGTGTTCTCGCGTAGGCTCCAGGTCCAAGAGCGCCTGACCCTGCAGATCAAAGACGCGATTCAAGAGGTGCTTCAACCCAAAGGTGTGGCCGTGGTAATCGAGGCCAACCATATGTGCATGGTGATGCGAGGCGTGCAAAAACAAGGGGCCATGACCTCGACCTCTTCGATGTCTGGGGCGTTTATGGATAATCCATCGACTCGCAAAGAGTTCATGCGAATGATTCGATAAATTAGTACAGTGTATCTTTAGTAACCGTTAAAGCGCCCCCTTTCGTCCTGAATCCCGATAGGCTCAACCCATGGTAGATCAACTTCAACTGTCCTTAAATCAACCCGTATTTGAATGGTCTGCTTCCACAAGGCGCATCGTATACATTGCGTTGTGGTCCATTCCTGGAATCGCCGCATTAAGTTTTTACTACCTAAACCAAACGGTCACGGCGCAACCCATGTCGTGGCCGTTCGCGTTGGTCAGCACGTTTCCCAATTGGTATTTCTGGGCGATGATGGCTCCCGTTGTGATTTGGGTCGGCAAAAGGGCTCGAATTGAACGAGAGAATTGGATCCAAACGGTGTTTCTGGTTCATATTCCGACCATGGTGGCCCTTCTTTTAGTTCATTCCTTAGCCAACTTGTTTTTGTTTTACGCAACCGGTATGCCGGGTCACGAGGCGATGACTACCGGGTTGTATAAAGTCCATTTTTGGACCCGCGTTCACTCCAATATCCTAACGTACTGGATGGTACTGGGCTTGTTTTATGCCTACGACTACTACCAGAAGTTTTTGAACAGGGAGCAAGCCGCAGCGATTCTTGAGATTCGGTTGGCTGAGGCGAACCTTCGGGCGCTCAAAATGCAGCTTCATCCTCATTTTCTGTTCAACACACTTAACTCAGTTGCTGCGCTGGTTCGGAAGAACGACAACAAAACTGCCGTCAAAATGCTTGTGAAGCTAGGCGACTTTCTCCGCCTTGCGCTCGAAAACAAAGGCATTCAAGAAATTCCTGTGTCTCAAGAGATTGATTTTTTACAGCGGTACTTGAGTATTGAAAAAATTCGGTTCGGAGATCGTTTGTCGGTTGTTTTTGAAGTCGAGGAGTATGTGGCTTCAGGATACGTTCCGAACATGATTCTACAACCGCTCGTGGAGAACGCAATTCACCATGGAATAGGACCCAATGCTGAAAAAGGCCAAATTGATATTCGTGTCAAAAAAGACGGTAAAAATTTGATCATGGAAGTACAGGACAATGGCAAAGGGTTGACTACAACGGGTGAAAATCGTCGCGAGGGCGTTGGGCTCTCGAACACACGAGGCCGTTTGGAGAGTATTTACGGCGATAAAGCTAGTTTTTCGATCGAAAATGCGGTCGAAGGTGGACTTGTAGCCACGATTGTTCTTCCCTATGATACCGCTCCTGTCATTTCCTCTAAATCCAGAAAGTAATGCCTGTTCGAATTCTCATTGTTGATGATGAGCCCTTAGCTCGCGATACGGTTCGCCTTTTGTTGGACGAACAGGAGGGGGTTGAGATTGTCGGTGAAGCGAAGAATGGGGACGAAGCGGTTGAAATGATCGGCTCCGAGAACCCTGACATTGTGTTTCTGGATATTCAAATGCCCGGTAAAACCGGTTTTGAAGTGATTGAGGCTGTCGGCGCGGAAAATATGCCCGTAATTGTTTTCGCTACAGCCTACGATGAGTATGCGCTGAAGGCATTCGAAGCCCAGGCACTGGACTATCTACTCAAGCCGTACGACGACGAGCGCTTTGAAGAAGCGTTGTCTAGAGCTCGAAAACGAGTTAGCGAACGCAAAATCGGATCACTGAGTGACCAATTGGTAGCCTTGGTGGCTGACCACAAAGTAGAAAAACGAGTCGAACGTTCGGCAGGGCCTATCGAGGTACGCGATCGCTTAGAACGCATTCTTATCAAGGAGCGGGATTCCGTGTTCTTCGTCAAAACGGAAAACATCGACTTGATTGAAGCAGCCAAAGACTACGTTGTAATCCACGTGGGGCAGAAAACGCATTTAATTCGCGAAACGATGGCTCGCATGGAAAAACGACTCAATCCTGATTTGTTCGTCCGTATTCATCGGTCGAGTATTGTCAATATTGAGCGCATCAAAGAGCTTAAATCGTATTTCCACGGCGACTACATTGTCTATATGAAAGACGGTTCAGAGTTGAAACTTAGCCGGCGTTATTGGAGCCGGGTAGAGGAAGTATTGGGATCCTCGGCTACCAAAAACTAGGTCGTCGCAGCGTATCGCCGTTTGTCGCAGGCTCAACGCGACTGGTCGCATAGTGCTCCTAGAAGGCAGAAAAGTCCGGTATTATTGCATCATCACAACGGGCCACCAGAGCGGTGCCCGACCAGACTTGAAATAAGAACTGACTTCTAAATAGAGCACTACTCATGAAAAAGATCTTTATCGGCCCATTGTTGGCCTTCGTTGTACTAGCCACAGCAGCTTTTACATTCCCGACTGAAAAATCAGCAAAAGACATTGTAGATGTCGCTGTTGAAGCCGGCAAGTTCAAGATTTACGAATCGTCGGATGCTTCGATATAGCGCCACTTTTTAGATTTCGTTTGAATCCTTGAGCAAATCGAAAAGCGTATTCAAGAATGTGAAAAGAGATGCTTACCTTTGCGGGATGTGCCTAAATGTCGGCACGAAGTAGGTCCCTTGATAAGCCACATATTGGGCTTTGATTTTCATTCTGACACCCTCGTAGATTATGCAGCTTCTTTTGACTTTGGCCTTGTTGATGTTTCAGCAGGTTGCTCCCAACAGTGGTACCAAAAATCAGCTTGAGGTTGCGATTCCTCGCATTGAAACCAGTGCAGTGATAGATGGGGTTTTGGACGATGCGGTGTGGCAGCAGGCCGCTGTGCTATCGGATTTTTCCCAATATCAGCCCGTAGATGGTCGCCCAGCCAACGAACCTACCCTGGTTTACGTGTGGTATGCAGACGATGCCATTTATTTTGGCGTGAAGGCCACTGAATTGCACGGTCCTGTGGTTCGCGCAACGCAAGCCAATCGGGATAATATTACGAGTGAAGACCAAATTCAGATTCTTCTGGATACCCAGAACGATAACAAGATAGCCTATGTGTTCAGCGCCAACCCGCTTGGGGTTCAGGCCGATGGAACGCGTGCCGACCAATTTGGTGGGGGAGCAGGTGGTCGAGGCGCCAGTGGTGGTGGGTCCTCGAACATCAATTTTCTGGACGGAAACGTGGACATCAATCCGGATTACGAATTTGATTCCGCTGGAAGGCTGACGCCAGACGGATATGAAATTGAATTTCGGATTCCGTTCAAAAGCTTGCGCTATCAAGATGCTGAGGTGCAGGATTGGGGCATCCACATTCTGCGCAAAGTGCAGCACACCGGTTTTCAGGACTCATGGACCCCCGCCGTTCGGGCGAATTCTAGCTTTTTGTCACAGAGCGGGAAATTACGTGGCTTGACCGGTATGAAACGGGGCCTTGTTTTGGATGTGGTACCCACCGTTACCAGCCGATGGGATGGCACCGACGATTCGAATGGCGATTGGGCGTATTCGAATGTAACTGAATTTGGAGGCGACGTTAAGTGGGGCATGTCACAAAATTTGACACTGAACGGAACGATTAATCCTGACTTTTCCCAGGTCGAAGCGGACATCGGGCAGGTTGTTCTGAACGAACGGTTTGCGCTCTTCTTCCCCGAAAAAAGACCGTTTTTCTTAGAAAATCTCGAGCTTTTTGATACGCCCGGGCAGATGATTTACACCCGACGAATTGTGGCACCTACCGTTGGGGCCAAATTGGCTGGAAAAGTGAAAGGCGTTAACGTGGGGACCATTCTCGCGGCGGACGATCAAAAGTATTCTTCATCCGGAAACGACGCCCCGATTTTTGGTATTGTGCGAGTGCAGAAAAACCTGGAAGGCAACAACACCGTTGGTGGCGTGCTAACCACTCGCGAAGAAGGCAGCAACTTCTCCCGTTTGCTGGGCGTGGATACCAGAATCTATCACGGGTCGAAGTATTACGTTGCGCTGCAAGGGGTTAAGTCGTTTTCTGAGCGTGGCGGAGTCGGTTCAAACGGCCAGTTTTTGAGTGCCAACTGGGACCGAACAGGTCGTGGATGGGGCTTTAACTATTCGTTGAATGGTGTTTCGCAAGATTTCGAAGCAGCTGCAGGGTTTGTGAACCGAACGGGCATAATTACAGCGTCTGGCTTCAACCGCTTGTCCTTTTACGGGGAAGATGGAGCGCTGGTCGAGACGTGGGGTGGTTTTGGTGGATTTAACCGCATTTGGGACTACGACGATACGGGTGCAGGCCCGATTGAAGGGGGCGAATCGATTTTCCCTTCGGCCACACTGCGTGGAGGCTGGAGAATTGCTGGGTCCATCACACGCAATTTTTACACCTACAATCCCGCTGCCTTCTCAGGGTATGATGTGATTTCATCCGTAAATGGCGCCATCACGGCACCTTTTGAATTCCCTGAAACGGAGGACAACCAATTTGGTGGGTCGTTGAGCGTCACAACCCCCACCTTGCAGTTAATGACGGCTTCGTTGTCGGCCTCGCGTGGACAAACGCCGTTGTTTGCGGAAGCCTCTCAAGGTCGCAGTGCTCGGTACAGCGTGGTGGTCGATTTACGACCCACTTCTGCGTTGCGGGCTTCATTTCAGGTCACGCACCTCACTTTGGAGCGCAAGATTGACGACTCCCAGTTTTCGCAGGAGATCATCCCGCGGTTGAAACTTGAATATCAGCTTAGCGAAGCGATTTTCGTGCGCGTTATCGGGCAATACGCCTCGCGTGAACGCTCGGCCTTATTGGACCGAGAAGGTCGCGTGGTGCGCGTCAATGGAACGCCGTCATCGGCGTCCAAAACCAAAGATCTACGGACCGACTTCTTGTTCAGCTTCCGTCCAAACCCGGGCACACTGTTCTACTTAGGATATGGATCTACGATGGACGATGTAGGGCAGAAACGCTTCGAAGACCTGCGCCGCCAAGTCGACGGATTTTTCCTCAAAATGACCTACTTGTTTAGGGTGTAATGTCGGATCCCTCGACAGATATCGAGAAGTTGGACGACGCGCCCCAGGCCGCGCCGAGGTCGAAGTGGGCTGGTCGAATTCGGTGGTTTTCTGCTGAGTTTTCGGTTGTCGTGTTGGGCATTTTGTTTGCCTTTTCGGTCAACACGTGGTGGGGAGAAGTGGCCTCGGACAGGCGCGAAGCGGGCTATTTACAGGATTTACGCCTGGATTTTGAGGAAAATGGATTCCGTTTGCAAGACGCAATCGCCCTTGCCGATACCATCAAAACCCAAACGGAAACCTTGCTGAGCCTGGAGAATGCGGCGCAAGGTCGTGAACTAGGGTTGGATTCCTTGCATTATCTGGTCGAAACGCTCTCGTTTTTACCCACGTTTGAGCCCGTTACCCGAACGTATGATGATATTTTAGGGGCGGGTGAGCTCCAGACCTTAAGGGACGCCGATTTAAGAGCGCTCCTTTCTGATTTCCACAGCCAGCTGCTGTTGGTCCACACGGTTCAAGAGACTCAGGAGCGGCAATTTGTTTCGCTCTTTCTTCCCTACATACTGGAAAACCTCGACTACGCCTCCATTGGGAATTATCCAGTGGGTCAGGATGGGCTAGCCGACGAGCCTTCCGATGTGATTTATTCCGTTCTCGGCACCCGCGCCTTCAACAACTGGCTGATAATGCGCCTCCAATGGGCCGACGACCTCCAAGC
>JAURGV010000101.1 GCA_030833605.1 Rhodothermales bacterium | reverse complement strand
GTACAGAAGCCAATGGAACGGCTAAAAGAATCAGAATTAGGTTGGCGAAGGGGTAGGAGAACTTCGAAAAATACTGAACCAAAGGTATTCCTAGATTATTGGCCCCGGTTCGACGCAAGGAATCCAAATAGTCTCTTGCCTCGCTGATGGTCATTGCTTCGACGTCTCCTTGACTTCTCGCCAAATCGCGTGGAAGAATGGTTAGCGTAGTATCCATCCTGGCTGCTTGTCGCTGGTTCATAAAACCATTTCGTGCAAACTGCTTCACCACGGTAGATTGCAATTGCCAGGTTTCCAACGAATCAATCCACACCATTCGTTCGGCGTCGATTCGTTCTTCCATAAACCCGTCGGGTGCATACTGTTGTAGGCTTACGCTTGTAGCCGTTTTCGAGGTTCGATCGTAAAAATTAACCGAAAGTAGACTCCCTGGGCCAATTTGACGATGGATATTGGCGTACTCCGTTTGTCCAATTGCATCTTTCGTGTAGTCCTGTTCAAAAGATAATCGGACCGTATTGGTTTGGGGGACAATCCAACCATTAAACCAAAACATGAACACAACAATGCAAACCCCAACAAGCGCAAAGGGGACCATCAGGCGATACAGAGACACGCCAGCGGTTTGCAGGGAAGCCACTTCCAGTTTTTGGGAAAGCTTACCTGTTAAGTAAACGGTAGCAATAAAAAGAGCTAGAGGAGAGACTAAATGGACAATTTCTGGGATGTAATTGGGGTAATACACGAAGAACACATCTTTCATGGTGGCTCCTCGGTCCATGAAGTCATCGATGTATTCGACGTAGTGCAACACTACAAAAAACACGATCAGCCCCGATATCAAGAGCAGATATCCGGATAGCAAGCGCCGAATGATGTGTTTATCGTAGGTCATTATGGGATGGTAGTCTAAAAGAATCTAAGAATATCGCTTGAGTTTCTTTTTAGTTTAAGTATATGCTCAAAACGCATCGTAGTTTTGGGTAATCAAGTTACGTATTTCCAGAGCCGATGAAAGTCCACGAACACCAAGCCAAAGATATTTTAGCACGCTACGGCGTAGCAGTTCAAAAAGGCGTAGTTGCCACTACGGTCGAAGGCGCTGTAGCAGCCGCCAAACAATTAAATGCCGAAACCGGTGCAGAATTGTTTGTAGTAAAAGCGCAAATCCACGCGGGAGGCCGCGGAAAGGGTGGTGGCGTTAAGCTAGCTCGCTCGTATGATGACGTCGCTGAAAAGGCAGATGCCATCCTTGGAATGATGCTTAAAACGCCTCAAACAGGGCCTGAAGGGCAGTTAGTGCGTTCTGTTTTGATTGCCGACGCCGTTGATATCGAAAAAGAATTTTACCTGGGAATCACGCTGGATCGTGGGACCAACATGACGGTTATCATGGCATCTACCGAAGGTGGTGTTGAGATTGAAACCGTTGCCGAAGAAAATCCGGATTTGATTTTGAAAGAATGGATCGATCCCAAAATCGGTCTGCAAGGATTTCAAGCTCGAAGACTAGCCTTTGGTTTAGGCTTTGAAGGGAATGCCTTCAAAAATGCGGTAAAGTTTATTATGGCTTTGTACCACGCGTACGAACAAAGTGACTGCTCCATTGCGGAAATTAACCCCCTAACGCTAACCAAAAGCGGACAAGTTTTAGCCATCGACGCTAAACTAAATCTTGATGACAACGCGCTGTTTCGCCACAAAGACTTGGCAACACTGCGCGATACACACGAAGAAGATGCCTTGGAAGTAGAAGCCTCCGAACATCACTTGAACTACGTCAAGCTAGACGGAAACGTAGGATGTATGGTTAATGGCGCTGGACTTGCGATGGCTACCATGGACATCATCAAGATTGCCGGTGGTGAACCTGCCAACTTCTTGGATGTTGGTGGTGGTGCAAATGCGACCACCGTTGAAGCTGGATTTCGCATTATTCTGAAAGATCCGGAAGTCAAAGCCATTTTGGTCAATATTTTTGGCGGTATTGTGCGTTGCGACCGCGTAGCCAAGGGTGTTGTGGAAGCAGCAAACAAAGTTCACATCAACATTCCTCTGATTGTGAGACTTCAGGGCACCAACGCCGAAGAAGGAAAGCAAATATTGGATGAGAGCGGCTTGAAAGTTGAAACGGCCATTCTTTTCCAAGAGGCAGCTGACAAGGTTACCCAAGCGTTAGCATCCTAATGGCCTCGGCGGATAACAAAACATCCCGCGGTGAGTCTGTTGCCCTTAGCAATGTGTCTCGTCGATTTGGGAATTTTTTGGCCGTTGATGGGGTTTCCGTGGACATTCCAGCAGGGTCTTTTTTTTCCTTGTTGGGTCCGAGTGGCTGTGGGAAATCAACTACGTTACGCATCATTGCTGGATTTGAAGTCCCTGACAGCGGTCAGGTATTCATCGGCAACAAGGATGTAACCATGTTGGATGCTCGGCACCGACCCACGGTAATGGTTTTTCAGAACTATGCCTTGTTTCCGCACATGACCGTGGGCGAAAACGTCGAATATGGTCTGAAAATACGCAAAATGAGCGCTGCCGACCGAAAACGGAAAGTCAGTGAGGCGTTGAACCGGGTCGATATGGAGGCCTTCGCTACTACCGCGGTTACCTCACTTTCTGGTGGGCAGCAACAGCGAGTCGCCTTGGCTCGAGCCGTCGCTATTGAGCCGGATGTTATCCTATTTGACGAACCGTTATCCAACCTTGACGTTGCTTTGCGTCAGCAGACCCGCGTGGAGCTTAAAATGCTTCAAAAGCGACTGGGGTTAACGTCGGTATACGTAACGCACGATCAAGAAGAGGCCTTGGCGCTATCCGACCAAATTGCCGTGATGCGCGATGGGTCCATTGTGCAAGTAGGTGCGCCCAGAGACCTCTACACAGAGCCTAGAACAGCATTTGTTGCTTCTTTCCTAGGTGGTTCGAATGTAATCACCGATGCTCAGTTGGCCGCAGAATTAACGGGCCTTCGACCAGGTGTGAACGAAGCCGTTGCCTTTAGAAGCGAGCACGTGTCTATTCATCCAGAAGGGCAATTCGAGGGAGAGGTGGTCGCGCGGCAATTCTTAGGTATGATCACCGAAATCGAGTTGTCGGTAAAAGGTCAGACCATTACGGCCAAAAGTATACAAGCGATTCCAAATGAAGCTACGCTTCGATTTGACATAACGTCCAGCCGGCTTGTTGAAAACGACCTTTAGCCTTTGAATGCGCAACCGCTTCAGGGAATGCGCTTTTCATCGCCTTATCGCCTTATCGCTCCAAAACGATCTTGAACATCCGATTTCGGCTGGCGGAAACGCAGTAGATCTTTCAAATGGCCACTTTTCACGTGCAGGTCAAATCCCCACGATTGATACAAGCCAAAGGGCACCCAATTAAAGGACATTTGCCAGCAATCAAAGTCACGAGACAAGGCCAGGGTAGTGGAAGACATTCTTCCGTTTTCAATATCATACCCAGTGCGACTAACCATTTTCCAATTAGGAGTTAGGCTTAGGTCAAACGAGGCGTCTATGATGGCACGTCGGATGGACGAAGCCCCAGCTTTGGTGATTCCGTAGGAAAAGTTCAGGTTTAGCGACCACGGAATGGAAAAGTCCGTTCCAGACGAGGTACCAAACGTGTTTTGGAGTATGCCGGTCGCCAATCCGGGGTTTGATGTCCCAAACGAAGGCTGATTTTGAACGAATCCGCCTCTTGGAGTGGTTAGGGGACGATCACCAGCACCACGACTACTCCGGAGCGAGGTGCTCATCGTAATATTGGTCGATGTCATCCTGCCCAAGGGAGAGGACAAGGAAATGGCTGACTCGCGCGTTCTAAGGCCCAGATCGGTGATCTGATAGGGCGAGAATGAGCTCCGCAAATCCAAATTCACTTTGCCAAAGATCAACGTCCTCGCGCTTAAACTGATATCGTTCATCTTGAGCGAGTCGGCCGCAAAGTTATACGATGAGGACACGCTTAAGTCAAAGAGCTTCAACGAAGTACGGCGATTAGCTGAGTTCGTGGCTGACGTATCTGCTTGCGCCTTTTTCGTTTCAAATATGTTATTCAGCGAAAAGGTTAGCGCTCGTTGCTCGCCACGTCCGACGCCTGCAATTTTTGCATAGGTGATTTCTTGCCCATTTTTATCGAAATAGGATCGGGTGTTGCCCCACGCGTCTGAGAAAAAGTCAGGGCGGTACGAAAAGCCTACGGTCGGGCGAACGGTGTGTCGTACACCCGAATATCCGAATCCTGAAACAGGAAATAAGCCATAGAAGGTAGTTCCCATGGAAAAGGAGGTATTGAACTGCCTCAGGGATACAAAACCGGGCTCATAATCAATCAAAACCTTGGAAGAGTCTTCGCTGAGGGTTCTTCGTTCCGATTCAAGGTACCAGTCTTCCGTGTACGAAAGGGAAGGGCCCATGGTTAGGTTTACATCACCCAAAAGAGGTACGTGGCGAACCGAAAATGGCGCAGAAATAGGAATTCGGTGGGACGCGCTAAAGTTAAATGGTCTATCGCTTCCGGTGGCTCGCTCATAGTCTGCAGGGGAGAATAGCGCATTAAACCAATTAATTTCAGAAGCCAAGGAGTCTCCTCGGGCTAACAATTCAGCATCGTCTAGGGGACTAAAGCGGTATTGGTTATTGACGTTAAAGTTGTAACTCACCGTTAGTTTATCCCGAATGCCTTCTTTTGTACCAGGAAGTCGTTCCTTTTTAGCGAATGGTTTGAAACTGCTTTGGGAAAACGACAGGTTGGGAAGCGTCATTGTGACTTCCCCGGTTGATAACACCTGACGTTGATTAAGCTGAACGGATAAATTCCGCGAGGTCCATCGCTGGCTAAACTTGACGGAAGACTGAAGATCTTGTCGAATACGATCGTCGTAATTCTGCGATACGGCCTGCAAATAAGACGAAGAGGACATGTTGACATTGGCGTTCAACGACGCCCGTTGCCCAATGGACTGGTTGTGAAGCCACCTGAATGCACCCGTTTGTCGCACGGAATATCCCGGATCTCCAGGCTCCCCATTTCGAAAATGCGCGTAGTCTATCATCAATTGCCCGTCGAAGGAGTACATTTTCCGATAACGGTACATGCCTTTGGTTTCCCAACTTCCCCGCGTCCAAAAACCTCCTTGAAGTTGGAGATCCATGTAGTCGTTGAGCGAAAAATACCAGCCCCAATCACGCAAATAGAAGCCAAATTGATCTTCTCCATAGGTTGGAGGTAGGGGTCCGCTTCTTCGGGAGTCTTGAGCGGGTAGAAACCCAAAAGGAAGCCAAAGAGGGGTAGGGATATCAAAAAGAAAAAGTTGAATAGGTCCGGTATAGATCCACTTTTTGCCGACCATTTTCATTTTGTTGGAGCGCAGCGAATAGGAGGGATCCAGAAGACACGAACAGGTCGTATACAGGCCATTTCGAATAAACAGTGTGCTGTCTTCAACGGCTTTTAGAACTCCTGCGCGAATAAACCCTTCTTCAATTTGGGTTTCAACGTTTACAATGCGACCGCGTTGGGATTTAAGATTGAACGAGAGCTCGTCCCCCAGAAACGTTTCTTCTCCTTGAACAATTTGAGGACGTCCAACCCAGCCGGAATCTGATTTAATACCTCTGGCGTGGAGTTCATCCTTAGACAATAGAAGATCAATTTCCTGGGCCGTTAACACATTCCCATCGTACGATACTTTTGCTCCACCAAAGAGTGTGGTAAAACGGCTACCGGACTTGAGGCGAAATACGAGGGAGTCTCCGGCAATAAATTCAACGGGTTCAGTTAGGCTCGATGTAGTCGCGTTAGATCCTGAATTGGAGGCCTGCGGAGCACTTTGTGGAGCGTTTTGTGCCGAAGTGGTCGCGGTTTGAGGTACCACGCGCGTCGTATCTACTTCCTGACCCCACGCACTCGACGGCTTAAAAACACCGAGTACTAACCATAAACCAATGCCATACCACCAGTATTTCGTCGAAAAACGCCGAAATGCTAGCTGTTTTGGTGAGATGATGGGTTGGTCATGCAGCGGACGTGTTCCTTTCGTCTAAATGCTGAAAGACTAAATGTCCCGCACCAAGGATGCCAACTGCGTTCCCACCCATTTCCTGGATGACCTCAATGCCTTCCTGAAGCGCAGGGGTAACGTAGTGGTTCAATGTGGTCCGGGTTTCTTTTAAAATATATTCTCCAGCGGCGGAAAGACCACCTCCGACAATGATTTTGCGGATATCGAGCAGGTTGACCGCAGATCCAAGGACGCAGCCCAATTTATGACCAGCCCAAGCTAATACTTCTTTGGCGCCTTCATCCCCTTTTTCAGCGGCGTCGTACAACATCTTAGGCGTGATGCCTTGCAAGTCCGCGTCAGCCATGGTGTGGATGATAGAATCCTCGCGATTCATCAATCGATATCGAGCGTGTCGGGAAAGAAAGCGTTGTCCCAGGTACGCTTCAATGGCTCCTGCTACGCCGCTACGGGCAAAGGGACCTTCGTAATCGATGGTCATATGGCCGATCTCTCCAGCTGCGCCAGTCGCCCCACGGAATATTTTATTCTGATAAATGATCGCTCCGCCAACTCCCGTTCCAAGGGTCACCATAATGAAAGACTCAAACTGACGACCGGCTCCATAATGAGCAGACCCAAGAGCGGCGACGTTAGCGTCGTTTTCAACGATGGTCAGCAGCGATTTCGAGAGCCGTGCATTAATCGCCTCTCCCATATGAACGCAGTGCCAGCCGGGGAAGTTAGGGGGGCTAGAAACGGTGGTTCGATCCCAATTAATAGCTCCTGGGGATCCTATTCCAATTCCTGCTACGGTTGGGTAAGCGGATAATAGCTCCGTAATAACGGCACCCATCTGATCCAACACCTTCTCGGGACCCAATTCAGCGCACGAATCAACGGAACGCTCCACCAGCAGTCCTTTTTCCTCTGAAACAACACCGGCCTTTATGAAAGTGCCGCCTAAATCGACACCTATCGCCAATCTGTTCATAATTGCAAGATTAAAATTCCGTGTATTGAATACGTCAAAACGTGTCGTGATGAAAAGACCTATTTGGAAACGATCGGATAAACCACTTCATCATTGCGGCTCATATTAAAGTTTTCCCGAGCAATCCGTTCTACTTCTTTATCGGACAGTCTGCCAGAAAGTTTATTCTCCAAGTGGTCAATTTCGACCCGCATAGCCTCATTATGCTTGGTTAGCGCCGCTTTTTCGCGATGCATCTGGATGCGCAGAACCAAATTGTAGCTATCAAAGAAAACGAACCATATAATGACGCCGACTGCGCTGGCGTAAATCACCACGCGCTTAAAACGGGCCAAAACATGTCTTATCCAATCTTTAATAGCCATTAGGCCGCTCTTCTTCCACTCGGGTCAAATGAGAGGGGACGTATTAAAACCGAAACGTTTTCATTCCGGGGTACACGGCTGCCAGTCCCAATTGTTCTTCTAGTCGAAGTAATTGATTGTATTTAGCCATACGATCGCTTCGGCTTGCTGATCCGGTTTTGATCTGTCCGGCATTAACGGCAACAGCTAGGTCGGCAATCGTGGTGTCCTCGGTTTCACCTGATCGGTGTGAAATGATGGAGGTGTACCCGTTTTTATGGGCTAACTCAATGGCCTCCAACGTTTCAGACAGCGTTCCAATTTGGTTCAATTTTATTAGAATCGAGTTGGCACACCCTTGATCGATACCTTTTTGAAGGAACGACGTGTTGGTGACAAAAAGGTCATCACCCACAAGCTGCACCTTATGACCAACTCTTTCGGTCAAGCTTTTCCAGCCATCCCAATCATGCTCTGTCATGGCGTCTTCGATGGAAATAATCGGGTAGCGCGCAACCCAATCTGCCCAGAAATCGACCATCTCATCGGAAGAGCGAATGCGATTGGGGTCTGATTTCCAGAAACAATACCCCCCATTCTTCGACATTTCGGACGATGCCGGGTCAAGTGCGATGTGAATGTCCTCACCGGGGGCATAGCCGGCCTTCTCGATGGCTCTCAGAATGACTTCTAGGGCCTCTTCGTTTGATTTAAGGTCAGGTGCAAACCCGCCTTCGTCACCGACAGCCGTGCTTAATTTGCGATCGTGCAATACCGTGTTTAGGTGGTGAAACACTTCAGATCCCATGCGCAGCGCTTCCGAAAAGGATGGAGCACCGGTAGGCATGATCATAAATTCCTGCATATCGACACTGTTATCCGCGT
>JAURGV010000100.1 GCA_030833605.1 Rhodothermales bacterium | reverse complement strand
CGCTCTCTTGTACGCGTTGGCGCATGGTCAAATAACCTAAAATCGGGTCAATATCGTAGTCCCGCCCTTTTTCGAGTCGTTTAAATTTCCCGACCTGAAAGTCCGACGAAGAAAGGTCTTTGATCGACTCTAAATACGACCCAGGCGCTGCATTCCCGTCCCTAAGCTCTGCATCCAATTCGCCGCCTGGCGCATCGTCGTATTGGTCGATATTGCGATTGGGGAGGATTTGCGTCGTGTACCCATTGGCCGAAAATAGAATGTCTTGGGCTTCCCCGAGGTCGACCATGGCCACGGCTTGTCGAACGTTTTCTTCTTCGGGCCGAGTAGGCATCAATTTCCAAACTTCGATTTCCGTGATTCTCTCAAATCCGTTAGCAACGCGGATGTTGGGCGGATCTATCAGGGCATTCTCAAATCGATTTCGGAAGTAGTATCCAATAAAAAAGTGGGTCGATTCGTCATAATCGGTGGGTCGAAGATCAAATTTGGTCTCTTCCGACCCGCCTTCGATGTTAAGGGCATTCGCCTGTCCTTCTTGCTGGCTCATTACGGTGGTCAGTTTGATTCCACCCAACTTGAACTCGCTTTTTATCCCGAATAAGCTTTGTCCGCCTCGGATTAAGGTCGAAGGCGTTTGAAGAAAAACGTTTCCCGCTTCAATTTTCTGGATGATCTCGTCTTCATAACCCGTGTATTCCAGCTTCATTTGATTCTGGAAATCGAATTGGTTACGCGAGTCGTAATTCACATTGATTCGGAGCTTATCTCCAATGGTCCCCGTAATTCCTAAGCTCAAATCTTGTTTAAACTCGGGGTCTAATTGGCTTGGTTTACCGGTAATCGATACCTGTTGATCACTTTTCCGGTAATCAAAACCGGCTTTGATGTCCGCCGTACCGCTCACGCGAAGGTCAACGTCTGAGGTCCCAAATATGGTGCTAAACGCGCTTTGACGGCCACCCGGCACGACAATGTTGAACCCTAAACCACCTTTTCGTTGGCGGTCTTGCTCACGCGATTTTTGCAAAATGAGTTGTTGCCAATTTTTTTGAAGGTCTTTTTCAAGTTTGGCACTGCGATAATTCGCATAATCGAGTTCAACCGGGAATCGGACATCCTCTTGACCGACCATTTCTCTGGTTGTATACGTTAGGGCGGTAGTATCAAAAACCACTTTATACTGCCAATACCTTCCCAAAGATGGGGAAAAGGGGAGGCGATCTTGAGGAGTCAGCCGCGCGGAGCGAATATCGCCTTTAAAGGCACGGACATACCGAAACACCAACGCCGAATCTGGAAGCCACAGCGAATCGACCAGTACGGTATCACTGCGTAAGCTATCCAGTTTTAAACTATCCAGTCCAAGTGTGTCGACCGCTACGGAGTCCGTATCCGCTCGGGCGATGTGCATAATGGAAGAGCGCCATGAAGAAGGATCCCGCTTCGTAGATGCGGCGCTCACATACACCATGGACAATACAAAAATTCCAAATACGGCCAAAATGACTCGTCTTGGTATCGACGTCGAGGAGTCAGGCATCAAACGGGGTGTGCCTTCTTCCGGAGAAGAAGAACTCATTTGATTGGTAAACAAGGATTCGTCGATTGGGAATTGCACGTTTTTGCTATCTGACACACGTTTGCCGCACCCTGCGAATCAAACGGGTTAAAATACAAGAGTCATTAAAAGATGAACTGTATCGATTAAACTGTATAGATCACTGATAGTCTGATTAAAAACGTGCGCGATTGGAAATAATATCGTCGGGTTAGCCCGCAAATTAAATCAAATCGGCTAACCGAAATACATCCGATTTGTTCTGCAAATGGTGGAACAGAAGCAATTCCAAGGCCATTGCATGTAGTATGGTTTTTACGCCCTGAATACCCAAAATAATCGAGGGTATTTTAGCGTACCCAGTGCTTGGAACAACGAAAATCCTTTGTTGACACATAAAACGAGTTTTGATGACGCCAAAAAACATTCTTATTACCGGATCCACGGGACGATTAGGACGCATCATTGCACAACGATTTATAAACCTGGGTCATGTGGTTGTCGGGTTGGATCGGAGTACAGATTCCAATTTGGAATGGCCGATTATTCAGGTTGACGTCACCGATCCAGATGCGGTCGAACGGGGGTTTGATCTGTTTTGTACTCAATTTGGTAAACCTGATGTGGTGATTCACACCGTCGGGTACTGGAATATGTCCAGCTTGGGATCAACGACGCTATCAGACTGGAATACCTTGCTCGATTTAAATCTCACGTCCAGTTTTTTGGTTTTTCGAGAATCGGTGCGCCGTATGGATAATTCGGGGTGCCTAATTGCATTTTCTTCCAGGCAGGGCGCTGTTAAAGGAGCGGGCGAACAGGCAGGATATTCGGCGGCCAAGGCGGGGCTGATTCGCCTGGTTGAGTCCATAGCATCCGAATACGCAGCAACTCCCTTGCAGGCGCATGTAATCGCAGCATCAACGATTCTATTTGATCCAGTGGAAACCGGCGGCGTTCAAGTTTCCGAATTGGCCTCGATGTGCGTCGCGCTGTGCTCGAACCCAAAAGAAATGAACCACGGACCGCTCCATGAAGCGTTTGGAGATGGGTAAGGCAAGCCTTCTAGACCGGTTCACAGGTGAACGTTAATTCAAGGCCTCTTTTTCGAGCTTCTTCCAAAAACGAAGGAATTGGAATGATGCTTTCTGGATTTGAAACGCCTCCTCCTTTTATTTTCCCGCTTGCCAATTCCAAGGCGATAATGGCGGCCGTGATGCCTGTGCAACGTTGAATCGCGCTAACGCCTTGCTCGTCATGAAAAAGGTCGATCAGGTCGTACGAACAACTGGTTTGAACTCCGTCTTTTAATCCAATCGCAGTCGCTCTAGCTAAAACTACGTCCTTGAACGGGCCACCGAGGCGTTGCTTTAATCGACGAGCCAACACATCCCGATACGTTAGGTGGGTTTGTGCGTCGATCGCGCGTTTTTCCCCAAAGCCCAGTGCCAACAAAAATGCCATTTGCTCGGCGTGTCCAGGCCAACGAACCGATTTATGGGACAAGTTTTTCAGTTTCCTCCCCGAAAGTGACCATAGTGGTTCCAAATCACTGGAGGTATAGAACGCTTCCATATTTGAATAGTCCTTTCCAAATGAAAGGTGTTCGATTCCCGTCAAGGGGACTTTCGATGTCAAAACACCATCTTCGACCATGGAAACGGAATGCGTATAGTCGTCCAGAAGCTTGTCCGCCGACCATCCAATTCTGAAATTAAACGGAGGATCGGGCTCTAGGGGAACGTCTCCGACCAAAATTTGCGCCGATTCCGGTTCATCTAAATGGGTGATCGCTGCATGGCACAGCATGTGGACCAAACCCGGATCTAACCCGCATCCCGGGACGATCCAAACGCCATTGTCTTTGGCGATGCGTTCCAATTTACGTTCTTCAAAAACAATCTCAGGAGCAGATCCGAGGTCACAATAGTGGCTGCCTGCATTGATGGCGATCGAAGCCAACAAGGGATTCACCTCTGGAGTCGAACATCCAATAACGCAATCGCTATCGGCCAAAACAGCGGTTAGAGTCCGCTTATTTCGTGCATCCGCAACTACAATCCGAACCTTTGGACTGTTTAAATCTTTCTGCAATGCTTCCAGAACGGTCCCTCGCGCATCGCAAATCCGTATTAACTCGACTTCCGGGTGCGAGATTAATTGGTGGGCAATGGCTGAACCCATGTGTCCAGAACCGACTATCGAAATCTTCATTCGTGCAATTGAATCGTATCGAAAAAAAGGGTTATCTCACAACGCTGGATCGGGCTGATCCACCAAAACGCGACGCTAAAATGGAGGCCGAACCTATTAGGATCATCAGAAATACCGAATACGCAGCGGCAGCTCCAAAATCATACAATCTAAGTTGGGACAAGATCTCGACAGAAATAGGCCGGTTGTCGAAAACGTAAAGCATAATCGAGGATACAAATTCCCCCAAGGCCGTCACGAAAGTTAACAATGTCCCGGCTAAAATCCCCGGCAAAATAGAAGGTAAAACAATCGTCCAAAAAGTCCGGAATGCCCCTGCACCAAGGTCTTGGGAGGCATCGGTAAGTCGATCGTCATACGACTCCAGCGAAGCGATTGTGGATCGCACAATTAACGGGATGTGACGGATGAAATAGGCCAGTGGAAGCAGCCAAAAACTTCCGACCAAGATGGCGCCTCCGGCTAAAGGATGCGATTCGCTAAAGGTTACAATCAAATTGATCGCAATGACCGTACCGGGAATAGCGAAAGGGAGGATAGATAACAAGCGCACGATTTCTCTGCCGGGAAAGCGACTTTTCACAATAAAAACAGCCGCTGCGACCCCAAAAAGAAGGTTGGCGACCGTGGCCAAAACGGCCATTTTCAAGCTGTTTTGTATCGGGGCAGCGACATCCGCCTGAGAAAAGAGGTTAAGGTAATTGTCCAGCGTATAGGCCTGGGGCAGCACTTGCCACGTCCAGCTTCCCTCTTGCACAAACGAAATGAGTACGATGGTCAGAATGGGAAGGGCCAAAAAGACAATAATCAAAGCCGCTGCCGTAAACGCGACGAATCGTGCTGATCCAGAACGGACCGGAACGGAAATCGGCGCACTGCCTTTTGAGGTCGTAGTCACGCGGTTTTTCTTCCGATTTACCTCGATTAGCGCCAAAAAGACCAAGCAAATGATGGTTAGGACAATCGACACGGCCGCTGAATACTCCAGATTCCCGTTTACTTTGTAATTGTAAATTTGGAGCGTCAGGAAATTTTCTGTCCCGGCGAACAAAAGGGGAGCGGTGAAGGAAGCCATCGAAATCATAAACACCAACAACGAGGCGCTCACAATGGACGGTTTTAAATGCGGGAGAATCACAGAACCAAATACTTTGGCGGGTGATGCGCCCAGGTCGGAAGCGGCCTCCATTTGACTCCGATCAACATTTTGAAGGGAAGCGGAGCAAAAAAGGTAGTAGAACACATACATGGAATAAACATGTACCAACCAAACGGCCCACATGCCTTGGAACGAAAAAGGTACGCCGTCTAATCCAAGAAGAGCTTGCAAGCCCCTCGGTAAAATGCCACTTTCTCCATACAGGAATAGGAAGGCTAAAACACCAACCAGGGGAGGAAGGGCAAGGGGTAAGGCGGCCATGGCCACGAGCACTTTCTTCAGCGGAAAATCGTATCTGAAAAACAAATACGACATGGTCGTTCCCAATAACCCGGCTCCTACAACCGTCCAAATAGAAATCCAGACGGAGTTGAAAAGGGCACGGCTGTTGCCGGAAGAAAATGATCCAAAAAGTTCAATCAGGAGCGGAATTTTGAACCCTTCGGTGAGTAACCGCAGCGAGGGCCACAGGACATATCCCACCAGAATGAACAGGAGCGAAACCGCCAGAATCCAGTTTCCGGAAGTCGAAACAAGCCCAACCGTTTGGTTCTTTTTGAAACGGAGTAACTTCATCGGTTATAACGAAACCCGTCCTTCTAAAGCGCGGGTGAGCGTGGCTTCATCGGTAAACTCAAGATCGCTTCCAATAGCAATACCCTGTGCCAACCGCGTAACTTTTACTTCAAAAGGGGCAACCAGCTGAGAAATGTAGTAGGCGGTGGTATCGCCCTCGACGCTCGGATTTACAGCAAGAATGAGTTCAGTCGGTTTGACAAAACCATTATTTCCAGCTACGCGCGCTATCAATTCGCGAATGCGCAAGTCTTCGGGGCCAATTCCATCTAAAGGAGAGATTGCTCCTCCCAAAACGTGGTAGATGCCGTTGAACCCGTTGGTGCGTTCAATGGCCATTACATCGTTGGGCTCTTCTACGACACAAATAATTTCGTGATTGCGTTTTGAAGAAGCACAAATGGGGCAGGGGTCGTTGTCGGTTACGTTAAAACAGGCCGTACAAAAAATGACCTTTTCTTTGACGGCAATTAAAGCCGCCGCCATTTGTTCAACCTCGGATTTCGGAAGCTTTAACACGAAAGCAGCAAGTCTGCGGGCAGTTTTTCTCCCTATTCCGGGCAAACGGGCAAATTGATCGACTAACGACTCAACCGTCTCTGAGGTAAAATGCATGTTAATTGACGTTACAGCCCAAATCGGCTGAGGTCCATTCCTGGAGGCAGCAAGCTACCGGCCGATTTAGCCATTTCCTGCTTGGCAAGCCCTGCAGCTTCTTCGAGGGCTTTATTGATTCCCGCCATAATGAGGTCTTCAAGCAATTCAACGTCGGTTGGATCAACCACTTCCTTTTCAATTTTGATGGAAGTAATGCGTTGCAGGCCATTCGCCGTGACTTTGACCATTCCACCACCCGCTTCGGCTGAAACAGATTGTGAGCTCAAATTATTTTGAGATTCAGCCATTTTCTTCTGCATGTCAGCCATTTTGCTGAACATATCAGCCATATTCAATCCATCACTCATGTTCGACGCGGTAAGTTGGTTAAAAGGGGAACGCTAGGCGAAACTTGGTTCACCATACGATTTCCCCGCCAAAACGCTCCACTAAGCTTCGAACGGCGGGGTATTTTTCACACAATTGTTCAAAAGATTCCTTAACAGAAGCTTCTGATTCGGTAGTAAAGTCGTCCGGAACGTCTGAAACCTCAATTCGAAACGCGATGCGTTCAATTTTGAGATCCGTCTTATCAGCCAACCTATGGATCAAGCGAACCCGTTCAGAACGCAGCGCTTTGGCATGAAAATCGTCAGGAACGCCGAGAAACAAGGTCTTAGCGTCAAAAGCGAAAATCGAAGCCTGTTTCAGGAAGGAGCCAAGTTGTTTTTCGGTATCCATGATATCGGATACCACGTGAGTCCACGCGTCACGCAACAGGGTAATTTCATCCGAGTCCAAATCAACACTACCGGTAGCATCGGGCTCCGCCACCAAAACATCATCCTCGTCGGAATCCGAATCGGCTAATTGTGAGGTCGGTTCATTCGATGAAGGGTTTGGACGATTTAAAGCTGGAGGTGCAAAAAAGAGTGATAAATCGTCACTTGCGGGACTACTGCTGGGCGGGGTCGGCGAAGGTGATTCCTGCGCAGGGGGTGCCGGGCTTGGATCGAGCTTGTCAAGGTCGAAAGCTGCAGCTTCCGGACGGTCTGTTTCTTTTTCAGCCGGTAAAGCTGGTTGTACTGGCGTTGGCGTTGGCTGCGCTTGTGGTTTCGGCTGAGGTGTTGGCTGCGCTTGCGGCGTTGGCGCCACAACCTCTACAATACGGGGCTGAGACACGATTTGCACTTCACCCGTTATGGCCATCTTCTCTAGATTATCCAGTTTTTCTAGAGCCGATCGAATGTCTACTGAACTGGGAATGGTTGCCATTCGCAACAGCGCCATTTCTAGCTTTAAACGAGGCTGTCTGGCTAATCGGAGTGTATCCGCGACCTCACCTATTATTTGAATCAAGGATAGCAAGGTCGATTCCGAGAAATTGGAAGCGTGTTGCTTGAGTCTCCTTTGATCGGATTCGGTGGCTTCAATAAGTCTGGGATCGTCTACCGATACGGCGACCAATAAATTTCGGACGTGCTCGGCCAATCCATCGACAAACTCTAGTAAGTCGTATCCGGAACGAACAACTCGATCTACAATCCGAATCATGGAAGCACTGCTTCCCGCTTGCACACTTTTTGTAACTTCGAAATAAATGTCTGAATCAACAACACCAAGCGCTGAAATGAGGTCGGCGTAAACGATGGTAGTTCCGCACAACGATACCGCTTGATCGAAAACAGAAAGAGCGTCACGTAGCGCTCCGTCTCCTTTTCGTGCGATCAACATTAACGACTCGTCATCAATTGAAATCGCTTCCGTTTCACAAATTTGACGAAGGTGAGCAACCGATTCCTGCGTAGCGATTCTTCTGAAATCGAATCGCTGGCACCGTGACTGAATGGTAGGCAACACTTTATGCGGTTCCGTCGTCGCAAAAATGAACATGGCATGCGGCGGCGGCTCTTCCAACGTTTTGAGCAACGCATTAAATGCCGCATTGGTCAACATGTGGACCTCGTCAATAATGTAGACCTTCATTCGATTAGATTGGGGGGGGATTCTAATCGTTTCACGTAGGTCGCGGATGTCCTCCACTTTGTTATTCGAAGCCGCGTCAATCTCAATAATGTTCATGTTTCGGCCTTCTTCGAACGAAAGACACGAAACACACTGGCGGCACGGCTCGGTCGGATCTTCCCGGTCCTCGGGATCCGTCGTGCAATTGATGGCTTTTGCTACAAT